>NZ_NPJL01000063.1:0-34532 GCF_002251325.1 Prevotella sp. P4-67 | reverse complement strand
GGGAAAAAACTTATAAACACATTATTAGGGAGAAAAAATATAATTATTAAATATGGAAAAAATGAGACAACGGGAAATGTCGTATCATGGAATAATGCTATAGAAATTGGCGGCATAAATGAGAATGGTAATATAACCCGTCCTACATATATAGCTTTAGGACACGAATTAGCGCACGCTGTGGACCAGTTATATAAAAAAACAGAATATGGGATTTGGACTAAGGGGCCTAATTCTGAGGACATACCTAACACAGAGAAATATGCCACATATATAGAAAACGAAATTAGAGCAGAAGCAAAGTTGCCTCTGAGAACTCATTATGCAATTATTGGAAATAAAGGGTATGAGCCCACGAGAATTATAGATAAGAAAACTAAAAAGAATTTGTTTTATGGTAATTAGAATTATTATTTTGCTATTGATGTTTGCAGCTAATGCATCAGCACAGAACTGGAAGGAAATCTCGAAAGCGGTCGCTATCGAGCATAAAAAACTATTAGGCGAAGCGGAAAAGTTTATAATGCATAGTAAAGTAGATTATTATAGGAAATTGCGGAATAGAACCCACTTCTATAACATTGAGAGCTTTCATGTCAACCATAATGACACTCTCATAATGATTGAACTCTACCCGTCTACTGGTTATGGCCGCGGCACCATTTGGAAATATTGCAGTAATTATCAGGATGTTTTTGCACGAGACTATGGCAACAGGTTAGTAGAATATTACTATCATAAAGGGAAAATTAGAGCTATGAGAGATTATGAGCAGATGTACTATGATTATGATTTCCGGAAAATGTGCAATGACTGGGATTTCCTGGAATATGAAAAAAAAAGGAAGAAACTCCTTTACGGGGGTGCGGAAGTATGGAGTGTCGGAATAATTACAAAAATAATCATTGACGGCACAAAATATAGGATATTTACACACGAATTGAAGTAAGAAGGCACTCATAGGCAACAGGGCTGACGACAGCCATGCGCGCCGTCCGATACGGACACGCGTTTCGGACGATACGGATGTGCGCACCGTCCGATGCGGATGCTCGTTTCGGACGATGCGCATCAACCAATGACATGGATAGCACGACTGAAGCGACTGAAGGGCACGACTGAAGCGACTGAAGGGCACGACTGAAGCGAATGGTTGGCACGACTGAAGTGACTTGGTGGCACGACTGAAGGGCATGGATAGCGTGACCCGACGCGCTGACTGGCGCAACCAGTGGCATGGCGACACTACCCTACTGGCTGACAATGATGACAGAGGTGGAGACAGATGTGTCGACGGTGTCTGCAGGACCGCTATAGAGAAAAAGGTGCGGAAGGAAGAGGATGATGATTTTTTTTGCTACCTTTGCAGTAACTTTATTCACGATAAGCCGTCGATAAATCATCAAACTTAGGTTTATGACAAGAACAAGGAAAAGTATACCTATAATAATATACCACACTGCACAATATGCCATGTATGCATATTGCATCTTCGCCTTTCTCTCGCTGGCCATCTCCGTTTGCGGAGAACTCGGCATGCCCATCAGCATGGGCCACATGGTGCTTACCGTAGAGCATTTGTTGCTGCGGCTTACCCCTATTGTCTTATGGGCAATGTTCAGTCTGGCACTACCTGCAGACACAAGACTGCTACGATACTGCAGCAAAGTGGTGACGATATGCTATATGCTCACATTCATCCTGGGGCTATGCTTCAGGTCCAATCTGGTGACAATGACGGAAGACGGACAGACACCCCAGATGGTGACCGTGCTTACCTGGATACAAGGCACAATAGGACTGCTCTCGGTCATCGCATCGCTGATGGCAGGCTGCCATCTGTACAGCAAGTATAAGGGGAACATGCACAAACTGGGCATAGCCCTTGTTATGGTGTTCCTCGTATGGCTGGCAGGCTCTAACATCATCCCGTCGGCTGTGTTCTATCTGGCAGGAAACACGCAGCAGACAGCCATCACCTGCGTAAACATCATCATTGAGGTCAGCAGCACATCGATGTATATATACGCATACTACATGATGTGCAGGGCGATAAACGACGGAGTGCAAGACACCCCAAGAGACAAGACCATGTAAGATAAAAACAATTACCCACAACCACACGCGACAGATATGATATCCATCCATTGCACCCTCGTAGGTTTCAGACATCACGCATGGCGTGGCACACAGCTCGAAGAGCTACTGGCTCGGGCCATAGGCCAAGAGGTGGTGCTGATGCGCGACCGTGAAAACCACCGCAACCCCGAGGCCGCCATTGCCTGCATAGACAGCGAGGTGGTGGCATATGTCAACAACGACGACTGCCACCGCATAGCCGCCTATCTCGACGCCACGGAGTATGGGCTGCTCTACGGCGTGATAACTGCTGCCGACGCCCACTCCTGCCGGTGTCATGCCGAGATGGAGGTGGACAAGGAGATATACATAGAACCCCTGATGAGCGACGGGCGATATGACGAATGGGATGAAGCCTGGAGCCATATACCCATAGCCCGACTGGGCGACGACGAGCTGCGCCAGGACATGCTCCAGCGCCATGTGCTGGCACAGCTGAGCCACCACACGGCGGCGAGCGACAATCTGTGCAGAGACATAGAGCGATATATGCAAGGGATGCGCTATGACCTGAGTGGCGAGGCTTCGCAGACGCGGCGCACCATAGCCGACAGGCTGCTGGCGAGCGGTGACGAGCGGCTGGCAGAGTATGGCCGACGCATGGATGTGGCCATAACCGAGATGGGCAACAACGAGGTGTGTGCAGACATAGCCCACCACATCACCCGCAGACTGGCGCAGAGTGCGGGCGTGGCCGACGCGCTGCGACACATAGGTGGCATAGACCGCCACGAGATGGAGCAGGCGCTGAAGGCTATGCCCCACGGGCTGCACGACGAGTATCGGCTGTCGGTGGCCGACTTTGTGTCGCGCGCCTACTATCTGCAGATACCCCGCCGCATACTGCGCCGTTTTGTCAGTGCCGAGCTGCTACTGGACCGTCTCGTCCATGCCGATGCCGCCGACGGCGCCAACGAAGAGATAAGACTTGCCGCCATCGAATATATAAGTCGCGCCAACCCATATATCACCCCGGGATGGCTGTCGAGGGCCGATGCGCTCTGGAGCGACATCATCGAGCAGTATGCCCTAAGGCTCACCCGCCTCAACGGCGCCAAGGACACGCTGTTCAACGCACGGTTTGTCTGCCAGGTCATGGGCAGGCTCATAGACCTGGGCATCTATGACGATGCGGTGTCGCAAGCCGAATACGGACGACGCATGGCGCTGAACGGAAGAGACATGCGGTCGTCGATAAACCGGGCACTGATAGACGACGAGGAGACCCGCAGAGCCATCGGGATGATGGTAGAAAGATACAGATAGGCAGAGGCCACGAGGGCGATGGCCATGGCTGTCACCACTGTTACACACCTGTTATATTTCATGTACACTATATCGTTGATGGCAAAGTTGGAAGTGCTTAACTTTGCAGTGTCTAATCAAAACTAACAGGTAACATGAAACAGAACAAAAGAAAAAGAAACAAGCTGTGGACAGCGATAGCTGCAACATGGCAGAGATGGAAACGACGACACCGCACGGCAGCCCAAACCATACTGGCAGACGAAGAACTGTGGCTGCAGGCTCTGATGACAGCATCACTGATAGCACTCTACATGAAAAAACACTGAGAAACACACTGACTGAAACACAACAGACAAACTACAGGATAACAATGGAAATTAAACTTACACGAATAGCCCGACACAAGGACTACACCATAGGTCGGATGGAGATAGACAACGAGTATATCTGCGACACGCTCGAACCCACGTGGCGCGACCTGGCCCACGGCGGTCGCAAGCAGAAGGGAAAAACAGCCATACCCGAAGGGCGGTATGCCCTGGTGGTGACCAAGTCGCCTAAGTTCAAGAAGTGGCTGCCTCTGCTGCTCGGCGTGCCAGGTTTCGATGGTGTGCGCATACACTCTGGCAATACGCCCAAAGACACGCAAGGGTGCATACTGGTGGGACAAAACCGGAAGAAAGGCATGGTGCTCAACTCGCGCATAGCCATGGAAGAGATAATGAAGATACTGGACAGCCGCAAAGCCGGCGAACCGGTTTTCATCACAATCGTGTGAACGCTGCAGGAGCAGCACCACACGCCGGGTGACGACGGAAAGAGGCGTGACCCCCGACAACAAAAATAATAAAACAATCTGCCAGCCACTGGAGCGCTGGCAGATTGTTTTGCGTTTATACCCAGAGGGTCGGCAGAAGGATGTCTATGACCGAGACTGCGATGGAGACACCCGGGCAGCCCACAGGGGCACGGAACAGCGGTGCTGCCATAGGAGCAGAGCCCAGGGGCGGGTCATCGCTGGCTGAGCTTGTCTATCATAATGCGGGCAGCATTGTCGGGTGCCACCTCGTCGCCCAACCTGCGCTGCACCTCGGCATAGCCCTCGAGCATGGGGGCGCGGTCGGATCCGCCAGGGAGTATGCGCTCCAGATGGGCGGCGATGCCTTCGAGGGTAAAGCGGTCGGCAAGCAGCTCGGGCACCACCTCGCTGTCGGCGATGAGATTGACCAGACTGATGAAGCGCACATGGATGATGTGGTTGAACGCAAAGCGGATGAGCCGTGGCACCGGCGTCTTGTAGCACACCACCTGGGGCACGCCGAAGAGTGCCGTCTCGAGGGTGGCGGTGCCGCTGGTGACGAGCGCCGACACAGCATGGGAGAGCAGCGGATAGGTCTCGTTGCGCACCATCGCCACATCGTGACCCTCGAGGAAGGGCGCATAGTAGGCATCGTCTATCGAGGGTGCTCCTGCCAGCACCATCTGGTACTGGCGGGTAAGTCCGCGCCGCTCGAGCAGCCGCTCGGTGGCAGCAATCATCATAGGCAGATTGTCCTTGATTTCCTGTCGACGGCTGCCGGCAAGCAGGGCTATGATGGGGCGGTCGTCGAGCTGGTGACGGATGCCGAAATCCTGGCGCGACTCGGTGTAGGATGCCCTGAAGTTGCGCACCTCGTCGGCAGTGGGGTTGCCCACATAGTGGATGGGATAATGATGGCGCTCCTCGAAGAACGGCACCTCGAAGGGGAGGATGGAGAAGAGCTCGGAGACATCGCGCTTGATGTTGCGGATGCGCCACTCCTTCCACGCCCATATCTTGGGCGAGATGTAGTAGAACACGGGGATGCGGGTGTGGCTGTGCAGATACTGGGCAATATTGAGATTGAAGCCCGGATAATCGACGAGGATGACCACGTCGGGCTGCCACTCCACAATGTCGCGCTTGCACATGGCCATATTGCGGAAGATGGTGGGCAGATGCAGCAGCACGGGCACGAAGCCCATGTAGGCCAGTTCGCGGTAATGGCGCACGCGGGTGCCGCCGACTGCCGTCATCAGGTCGCCGCCGAAGAAGCGGAACTGGGCGTCGGCGTCATACCTACAGAGCGACTGCATGAGATGGCTGGCATGCAGGTCGCCGCTGGCTTCGCCTACGATAAGATAGTATTTCATAGATTCCAGTTGTTGACAGTATCTATCATCTGATAAGCAGTAACATCAATGGTGGTGGGGGTAACAGCCACATAGCCATGGGCAAGTGCCCACTGGTCGGTGTCCTGGGCATCGGGCTCGGCATTGCGGTAATGGCCCACCATCCAGTAGTAAGGATAGCCGAGAGGATGGCGCTGGGGAGCCACCTCGTTGACCCACTCGCCGAAGGTCATGCGACAGGCTCGGATGCCCTCAAAGGTCTTGCGGTCGGGGAAGTTGACATTGAGGCAGACGCCCTTGGGCAGTCCCTCGGCCAGCACCCGCTCTACCACGCGGCGCACATAGTGGGTGAGGTGAGTCTGCGACGACTGGGGGTTGTAATCGCAGTTGGAGAACGCCACCGAGGGAATGCCCTTGATGCAGCCCTCGACAGCCACTCCCATGGTGCCCGAATAGTGGTTGTTGACGGTGGAGTTGTCGCCATGGTTGATGCCACCGATGACAAGGTCGGGAGTGCGGCCTCCACAGAGCTCATCTACAGCCAGTTTGACACAGTCGACGGGGGTGCCGTTGGTAGACCATACCTCGACTTCACCCATATTGTGGCGGCGCGTCAGGCGCAGGGGGACAGTGGCAGAGAAGGCGCATGAAAAGCCCGAGCGGGCAGAGTCGGGCGCGCAGACGATAATCTCGCCCATATCGCCAATCATTTCGACAAGCGAGCAAATACCCACGGCATCGAAGCCGTCATCATTGGATACCAATATCAGTGGTTTATTAATACTCATTATTTTTCGTTATTTTTTCGCTACAAAAGTACGAAAAAAGGGCCAAGAATACGACTATATCATATAAAATATGTATCTTTGCAGTCTAAATAATCGATAGAATTACATAGGAAATGGGAAAAATTATAGCTGTGGCAAACCAGAAAGGCGGTGTAGGTAAAACTACTACTACGATAAACTTGGCCGCCTCGTTGGCAACTTTAGAGAAAACCGTGCTGGTGGTAGATGCCGACCCACAGGCCAACGCTTCGAGCGGATTGGGCGTAGACATCAAGGAGGTGGACTGCTCGCTCTACGAGTGTATCATTGACCACACCGATGTCAAAGAGGCCATCTACACCACCGACATCGACGGTCTCGACATCATACCCAGCCATATCGACCTGGTAGGTGCCGAGGTGGAAATGCTCAAGATAAAGAACAACCGCGAGAAGATGATGAAAGAGCTCCTTGCACCCATGCGCGACGAGTACGACTATATACTGATAGACTGCGCGCCTTCGCTGGGACTTATCACCGTCAACTGTCTCACTGCCGCCGACTCGGTTATCATCCCCGTACAGTGCGAATACTTTGCGCTCGAGGGTATCAGCAAGCTGCTCAACACCATCAAAATCATCAAGAGCAAGCTCAACCCGAGACTGGAGATAGAAGGCTTCCTGCTCACGATGTATGACAGCCGTCTGCGTCTGGCCAACCAGATATACGACGAGGTGAAGCGCCACTTCCAGGAGCTGGTCTTCAAGACTGTCATCCAGCGCAACGTGAAGCTGAGCGAAAGCCCGAGCCACGGACTGCCCGTGATCCTCTACGACGCCGAATCGGCTGGTGCCAAGAACCATCTGAACCTGGCCAAGGAAATCATTGACAAAAACATGTAAGACTATGCCTCCACACAAGAAATTCAACATATCGGGCAAAGGCACCGCGCTGGGACGCGGACTCGATGCGCTCATCTCAACCGAAGATGTAAGGACGAGCGGGTCGTCGACCATCAACGAGATTGCCCTCAACCAGATAGAACCCAACCCTAACCAGCCACGCCACGAGTTTGACCAAGAAGCTCTCGACGAACTGGCTACAAGCATACGCGAACTGGGCATCATCCAGCCTATCACGCTGAGACAGGTGGCCGATGACAGGTATCAGATTATTGCTGGCGAGCGCCGTTGGCGTGCCTCCCAGCTGGCTGGGCTTGAAACCATTCCCGCCTACATCCGTACCGTCAACGACGAGAACGTGATGGAGCTGGCTCTGGTCGAGAACCTGCAGCGCCAGGACCTCAACGCCATCGAAATCGCTTTGGCCTACGAGCATCTGCTCGAAGGCAGCGGCATGACTCAGGAACGCATCAGCGAGCGCGTGGGCAAGAGCCGTACTGCCATCACCAACTATCTGCGTCTGCTTAAGCTGCCTGCTCAGGTCCAGATGTCGCTCCAGAAGAAAGAGCTCGACATGGGCCACGCCCGCGCTCTGCTGTCGCTCGAGTCGCCTACCCAGCAGATTAAGCTCTTCAAGGACATCATCAAGAACGGTTACTCGGTGCGCAAGGTCGAAGAACTGGTGAAGCGCATCAAGAACGAAGAGCAGATGGACAATGACCAGAGCAACATACAGAAGAACCCGCTCAGCGAGAAGTTGGGCACGCTGTCCAAGCAGCTTTCGGGCGTACTGGCCACCAAGGTCCAGATGACCTGCACCAGTAAGGGCAAAGGCAAGATAAGCATCCCCTTTGCCAACGAGAGCGAGCTGGAGCGTATTCTGCTGATGTTCGACAAACTCAAAGGCTAATCAACGTGAAGTCATACACTAAGTTATATCTCATAATACTGGTGGTTTGCATGGCCATGACTATGCCCCTGACAACCGCTGCCCAAAGCCGGAAGACCGACTGGGGCACCACTCCCGCGCCGCAGAAGCAGGACACGGTCAAGGTGGTAAAGGGCACAGCCGAGGCGATCAAGGACACGGTCAAGGCTGTCAAGGACGCAGAGACAGTTATCTCTACCAAAGGACTCACCACGCCCGACACTGCGCAGACTGTGCAGGCAGAGACGCCGCTGACCCTCACGCCCGACACGCTGACCCAGAAGAAGAAGAGAGACTGGAGCACGTGGCGCCCAGAGACCAAGCGCGCAATGTGGCTTGCCCTGGTGCTGCCCGGAGCCGGACAGATATACAACCGCAAGTACTGGAAGCTGCCCATCATCTACGGTGGATTTGTAGGCTGTGCCTATGCGCTGCGCTGGAATAACATGATGTACAAGGATTATTCCCAGGCCTACATGGACTTGATGGACAACGACCCCAACACCCAAAGCTACAACAAATTCCTTTATTTGGGCAACCAAATAGATAACAGCAACAAAGAATATTACCAGAAACTGTTCAAGAACCGTAAGGACAGATACCGCAAGTGGCGCGACATGAGTGTCTTCGCCATGGTTGGCGTGTATCTGATATCCGTGGTCGACGCCTACGTTGACGCGTCGCTGTCAGAGTTTGACATATCGAGAGACCTGAGTATGAAGGTAAGTCCCGCAGTCATCAAGGAGCGCAGCGAATGGACAAGCTACAATCCGCTCAACTCGTCGGCAGTGGGGCTGCAGTGCTCGCTGACATTCTGAACTATCTCTGGGAAGACAAAAGACAAACAAGAAAAGATATCTTATTATATAATGAAGAGAATATATGCGATTATGACCGTTTTGGCCCTGTGTGGATGGAATACTACCCAAGCCCAAAACGTGGAAACTGAAATAACGGTAACAGACAAAGGAAAAGAAGAAGTAATCGAACTGCCGCAAGGTATGATCACAGAGGTTGACAGCCTGCTGCATCTGTATAACACCAAGACTTACATGAAGCCGGCGACTGACTGCAATGTGCCCAACGTCAATCCCATATACACCAAAGAGGAGTATATGGAGAGGCTCAAGCGCATCCCGTCGGTGATAGAAATGCCCTACAACGACATCGTCCAGAAATTCATTGACCGCTACAGCAGCCGCTTACGCCGTTCGGTAAGCTATATGCTGGGCGCACAGAATTTCTATATGCCCATTTTTGAACAGGCGTTGGAAACCTACGGACTCCCCCTCGAACTCAAATATCTGCCCGTAATCGAGTCGGCGCTTAACCCCAAAGCCGTATCGAGAGTCGGCGCCACAGGTCTGTGGCAGTTTATGCTCAAGACTGGCAAGAACTACGGACTGGAGGTCAACTCGCTGGTCGACGAGCGCCGCGACCCCGTCAAGGCATCCTACGCCGCAGCAAGGTATTTGAGCGACCTGTACAAGATATTCGGCAACTGGAACCTGGTGATTGCCGCCTACAACGCCGGACCTGAAAAAATCAACAAGGCCATTCACCGTGCCAACGGAAAAGCAGATTATTGGGAAATTTATCCCTATCTCCCCCAGGAGACGAGAGGCTATGTACCTGCTTTCATAGCCGCCAACTACATCATGACTTATTACTGCGACCACAATATCTGTCCGATGGAGACCGACCTGCCCGCCAAGACAGACACCGTGATGATAGACCGCGACGTACACTTTGAGCAGATAGCCCATGTGCTCAACATGGACGTGCGCCAGATAGAGGAGCTCAACCCCCAGTATCGCCGCGATATCGTCAACGGCACCTCCAAGCTGTCTGCGTTGAGGTTGCCATCGACCCAAATCACCCAGTTCATCGACAATCAAGACTCCATCTTCGCCTACAACGCCCAGGACCTGCTGTCCAAGCGCGAGGAGGTGAAGGTCAACGACGACGTGCCCACCTACACCAAGTCGAGCAAAAGCAAGAGCCGACGCAAAGGCAGAAGAGGCAGAGGCAGCAGACGCGTGACCATCAAGAACGGCGATACGCTGTCTGAAATCGCACACCGCAACCACACCACGGTAGCCAAGCTCAAGAGGCTCAACAAGATAAGTGGAACCAACATCAGAGCTGGCAAGAAAATCAGAGTCAAGTAAACCCTCGTATATCAACCCTACAACCCTAAGGATATGGAAAGTCAGTTGCCTAAGACCAAAGAAGAATTGGAAGAGCAGATGGTAGACGATGCCTTCCAGCACCTCAAAGATACGTATCTCGCGTCGCGCCACCGCAAGAAAATAGATATTATCAACAAGGCTTTCAACTTCGCCCGCCAAGCCCACAAGGGCGTGAAGCGACTGTCGGGCGAGCCCTATATCCTGCACCCCATCGCTGTGGCGCAGATAGCCTGCGAGGAGATGGGGCTGGGCTCGACCAGCATCAGCGCAGCCCTGCTCCACGACGTGGTCGAAGACACCGACTACACCGTCGAGGACATCGAAAACATCTTCGGTGCCAAGATAGCGCAAATCGTTGACGGACTGACCAAAATCAGTGGAGGCATCTTCGGCGACCATGCCTCGGCACAGACAGAGAACTTCAAGAAACTGCTGCTCACCATGAGCGACGACATAAGGGTCATCCTCATCAAAATCTGCGACCGACTCCACAACATGCGAACCCTCGAGTCGCAGCCCGCCAACAAGCAGTACAAGATTGCAGGCGAGACCCTGTACATCTACGCCCCCTTGGCCAACCGACTGGGTCTCAACAAAATCAAGACCGAGCTCGAGAACCTCAGTTTCAAGTTCGAGCACCCCGAGGAGTACGCCAACATCACCAACAAGCTCAACTTCACCAAGGAGGAGCGCGACAAGCTCTTCGAAGAATTCACCGCCCCCATCAGGGAAGCCCTCGATGCGGCTGGGGTGAAATACAAGATTATCGCCCGCGTCAAGAGCCCATACTCTATATGGAACAAGATGCAGACCAAGCACGTCACCTTCGAAGAAATCTATGACCTCCTTGCCGTACGTATCATCTTCACGCCCAAGGTCAGAGAAGAGGAAATCAACGAGTGTTTCAAGATTTACGTCGCCATAAGCCGCATCTACAAGTCTCACCCCGACCGCCTGCGCGATTGGCTCAACCACCCCAAAGCCAATGGCTATCAGGCTCTGCACGTCACGCTGATGAGCAAGCAGGGACGATGGATAGAGGTGCAGATACGCTCCGACCGTATGGACGAGATAGCCGAACAGGGATTTGCCGCCCACTGGAAGTACAAGGAGGGCAACGACAGCCAGGACGGAGATATCCAGGAGGACGAGGTGGAACTCAACAACTGGCTGCGCACCATCAAGGAGATACTCGACGACCCACAGCCCGACGCCATGGACTTCCTCGACGCCATCAAGCTCAACCTCTTTGCCTCAGAGATTTTCGTCTTCACCCCCAAGGGCGAAATCAAGACCATGCCCGCCGGCAGCACCGCCCTCGACTTCGCCTTCCAAATCCATACCTTCCTCGGCAGCCACTGCATCGGTGCCAAAGTCAACCACAAGCTGGTGCCGCTGAGCCACAAGCTGCAGAGTGGCGACCAGGTCGAAATCCTCTCGTCCAAGGCACAGCACGTGCAGCCCTCGTGGATTAACTTCTGCTCGTCGGCCAAAGCCAAGGCAAAGATACAGGCCATCCTGCGCCGCGAAAACCGTGAAATCCAGAAGAAGGGAGAGCAGATTCTGACCGACTGGATGAAGAAGAACTACTTCGAGCTTACCACCTCCAATCTGGACAAGCTCTGCGAGTATCACGACATGCAGAAGCACGACGACCTGTTCCTCGCCATCGGCGAGCGCACCATCCTGCTCGGCGAGAAAGACATAGACAAGCTCAACGAGAAAGACAAGAAGAGCACCTCGACCTCCAGCTGGCGCAAGTACGTGTCGTTCCTCGGCCTCGACAAGAAAAAGAAGAAGGATGAAGACAACACTGTGGAACCCGTCACCGTCAAGGAGGGTTTCAACAAGAAGAAGCCGTGCATTATCAACGAAGAGCACATCGGCAAATACTTCTTCCGCGACTGCTGTCACCCCATTCCCGGCGACGACATCCTGGGTTACATCGACAACAAGAACCATATCGAGATACACAAGCGCAACTGCCCCGTGGCGAGCCGACTCAAGACGAGCTACGGCAACCGCATACTCGACGCCAAGTGGGATATGCACCGGCTGATGTTCTTTGATGCGACCGTAGAAATCAAGGGTATCGACCGCAAGGGTATGATATTCGATGTGGCCAAGGTCATCACCGACGAGCTCGACATCAACATCCACCGCGTCACGGTCACCGCAGACGAGGGCATCTTCGACGGTTCGATAGAGCTTCGCGTCCACGACCGTAGTGATGTCAAACTCATCATGGACCGGCTCAAGAAAGTGGATGGCATACAGGAAGTGATGCGCATCAACTGATACTGCCGCCATGCCTGCCACAAGCGCACGCACAGGATACAGCAAGGTAAGACTCCACATCGGGTCTTACCTTTTTTTGTTGTCCTCCCAGCAGACGGGCATTGCCGCCTGCACGCCAGTCATTATCGCCACAGCCGCGCAGAGCCCATTCACGCTCGCACTGACCACAGCGGGTAGCTCGTAACATAAGCCACGTGGGCTCGTGTCGTATGAAACGTGGGCTCGTGCCTTACGTTACGTGTCCTGTACCTTACGTTACGAGCCAGCAACCATCATCACAGACACGACTATCCATGACCATTATTGCAATGTCTATCATAGCAGATGCCCAGATTGCACTGAGCAGCGCTCTCGCCCTGTTCGGCAGCGAGCCGATACCAGTGGGCATCCTCGTCGTCGCTCTGGCCTCCCCCCAGCCCTTCCTGAAAACAGAAGGCAAGATAGTACTGGCCGCGACCGTCGAAATCAAGGGCATAGACCGCAAGGGTATGAACTTCGATGTGGCCAAGGTCATCACCGACGAGCTCGACATCAACATCCACCGCTTCACTGTCACCGCCGACGAGGGCATCTTCGACGGTTCGATAGAGCTTCGCGTCCACGACCGTAGTGATGTCAAACTCATCATGGACCGGCTCAAGAAAGTGGATGGTATACAGGAGGTGATGCGCATCAACTGAGACTGCCGACGCGCCAGCCACTGACACGCACACAGGATATAGCAAGGTAAGACTCGCCATCGGGTCTTACCTTTTTATTCGGCAAGCCCCCATAGGCGGAGCCGTAGGGCTGACCTATGGGGGCGAGTACTGTGCAGACGGGGCTGCGGCAGCCATGCCGTCTTATCTCATTGTCTATTACCTTTTACAGCTTTACCACCTTACCCATAAAGAGGATGGCACCCGTGGTGTTCTCGCGGACGGCGTAGATGAAGGGGTGGTCGAAGGAGAGATTGGGCATAGGAGTCATAGCGCCGTCGATGCCAACCCCTGCCGACACACCTGCTGCCTTTGTGCCATTCTCATTTACATGGATGGCCACCTTGTGGGCGATGAGGGTAATTACGGTATTATTATATTCATTAATAACTTTAGGAATAGCAGCCCAGTCAAGTGAGGGCATACCCAAAGATTCCATCGCGCGCATAATGTTCTTCCAACTGGCCTCTGCCGAGAAGCGTGGAAGCCGAATGATAGCCATGCCCTTGGTCATCTGGTTGTGCCATCCCCACCAGTCGGCTTTCTCAATAATATCGTTCAGGTATTCCGACTTCTTGGGCATCACCACCATCATGCTGTAATAGCCCTGTCCGTAAGGCATTTCCACCATCTGCAGCGAGTCGTCTTGATAGTGGTTCACCTCTTCCGTGTTGCACATGGTCATCACGTTGCGTTGGTTGCCATCAAGGCCATAGAATGGAAGGGCTTTGGATTCGGCGGCATTGAAAGGATTGGACCATTTACCGTCAAAATAGTTTGCATTTACTACAATGAATTCTGTTAGATTGTCTATACTCAAAGGGAAACTGGTGATAAGTCCTTTCGTGCTTTCCTTAGCCCATGCGTCAACCCGTTGCTGCATTGCTTTGGGATTGTTGCGAATATCCACCACGCTCAGGTTTGCCTTGTAATACTGATCCATCGTGCTCTTAAACCCAGACCGATAGGTATATTTCTTGTCCAACCAGGCGCTGTTGTTTAGGCCTATCTTGACGTATTGGTCATCTTCGCCCAACTTGTTGAGCATAGCCAGATTCTCCTGGTTCAGACTCTCTATATCGTCATACCCCAAGGCTTCCACTATCTCTTTCGCCGCAACATCGTCAACGCCATTGGCCAGCATCGAGAGCACATACTGCATGCTCATGGGAGCCACGCACACGTTGTCACCCTGCTTCTCTGGGTCGGCCGAGAGCAAGGCCATCAACTTGTTGGCAAACTTGTTGCTCTGCTGTGCAAACTCGGTCTGCTGCACCTGGCTGTATGCCAGCGGTATGGGCTTCAGATCCACATCATTTCCACCGCCGTTTCCGTTGTCGTCGGTGCAACTTGCCATCGACACCAATAGTGCCGAAATGGCAAACATAGAAATCATCTTTTTCATAATCGCTTGATATTTGTCAGTTAATATTATTTCTCTAATTTGAAGTATCTCCTGTTAGTGTTATATCCAAGAATATTACCTATCACATAATTGGTATCATCGGCATCCGAACCTAATGGATAGAAACTTGGATTTCATCCGAAATTGCCCTGGCAAGCATAATCTCGTTTGTAAGTCCCTGCTTTCTCATACTCTACAAGGATACTTGCAGCCGTCTATCACGAACAGGTGCTGCTGCACGATGCCAAGAAGGCCAACAAGGGCAGAAGCAGATAGATTTTTCCTTTCTTTGTCATAATGATGTCATTTTGAGCTTAGTCCTACGTTTCAGGTGTTTGGTTTCCTCCTTTGGGCAGCGTGGTCTGGTATATCGTGATGTGTTAGATAACTATGGTTATACTAATAGCGTTTGTAGGCTTTTACGGCTGTAAAGATATGAATAATAAGAGAAACCACAAAAAAAGCAGAAAAATTCATTCTGTGACGAAAAAAAAGACAAAATGCTGAAACATCATGACTTATAAGGGTAATTGGTATGCTGTGCTTTATCCCAAATCGGTCATTAAGGCTTACATGGATTTTACTTTAGAAGAGTGGATTTGGGTTGGGTTAAGCCACAGGTCTGATACTCTGATTGCCCATAACCCACCATCTTAATCCTAACAAACCACATAGTAGCAAGTTCCCAAGCAGCGGCAACTCTGAACCGCAGGTCACCGGCGCGGAGCGGAAAGGTAATGGAGTTGCGATTCCCCAGCCCAGGGTTGCGGGCGAAGCACGCTACCCTGGGTAGCTGACACCACTATTATAGCTACTCTGTAGGAGTTGCGCTTAGCCGTAGGCGTCATGTGTGTCTCGTGCGCTTCGATATTCTCTGGATATACTCGCATAAGAAGATACAAAAAGTCCGCCGTTGGCGGTAAAAAAAGTCCGGCTTGCGCCGGTAGAAAAAGTGATTAGCTTATTTCTTGTCGATATATAACACCTCTTCTTCATTGCTCTCTTCGAAGAACCATACAAGCAGTTGTTTTTTTACCGCCAACGGCGGACTTTTTGAACGGCCAACGGCCTTTTTTACCATGCCGGCTGTTGTCGCCATGCGGCGCATGGCGTTGGGGATGGTGGTGATGACAAGGAGGAAAACTCGTTTTCCAACTGGCGTCACCGCCGTCAACAAAAAGGCGAAGCCGACAACAGCCGCCATGGCTTTTTGTATTTATATCATCCTATATATTATGTCCTGCTGCAGGTAACGCCTACGGCTAATCGCAACTCCGTTTCCTTTCCGCTCCGCGCCGGTGACCTTCGGTTCAGAGTTGCCCCCCATCTATGACCAAGGCTGGACCCTACACGGTGGTAGCGTCCAGCCCTGGCTGTATCTGTGCGCCCGTTATGGGCGGCTGTGTCATTATAATATAATAAGGTGTACCCTCTCTCGCCGCTCAGACCATTCCGCCGAGCTGGCGCTTCAGCTCCTGCAACTGCGAGCGCACGGAGATGAGCGTCTCGAGCACCTCGCTGCTGCGGTCGGCGCCCCGGCGGTTTTCGTTGAGCATCTTGCGGGCGGCGGCGAGCTTGAAGCCACGCACCTTGACCAGATTGTATATCGTCTTGAGCAACTCCATATCCTCGGCGGTATACTGGCGCACCTTGTTGAGCGCCTGGGTCTTCGGCTTGAGCTGTGGGAACTCCTTCTCCCAGTATCTCAGCGTGCTCTCGTTGACCCCCAACTGCTGGGCCACTTCCTTGATGGAGTAGTACAATTTCAGTTCCTTGTCCTTTTTAAGCATCTTACTTGTAGCTTTTTATTCCAATTTCTTGCAAAAATACTCAAAACTTGGTAACTTTGCAAGTGTTTTCATAAAATGTTGAATATTAAGCATAATAAAAAGCAAAATAAAGATGATGACAGCTAAAGAAATCCGCGACTCGTACAAAAAATTCTTCGAGTCTAAAGGACACGTTATCGTTCCGTCGGCCCCGATGGTAATCAAGGACGACCCTACGCTGATGTTTACCAATGCCGGTATGAACCAGTGGAAAGATATCATACTGGGTACCAAGGACCCCGAGCCACGCCGCCGGGCCGACACGCAGAAGTGTCTGCGCGTAAGCGGCAAGCACAACGACCTCGAGGAGGTTGGCCACGACACCTACCACCACACCATGTTTGAGATGCTGGGCAACTGGAGTTTCGGCGACTACTTCAAGGAGGGTGCCATCGACTATGCGTGGGAGTATCTCGTCGACGTGCTGCATCTCGACCCCAACGACCTCTATGTCACCGTCTTCGAGGGCTCGCCCGAAGAGAATATCCCCCGCGACGAAGAGGCTGCCCGTTACTGGCTCAAGCACGTGCCCGCCGACCACATCATCAACGGCAACAAGCACGACAACTTCTGGGAGATGGGCGATACCGGCCCCTGCGGCCCCTGTAGCGAGATCCACGTAGACTCTCGTCCCCTGGACCAGCGTGGCGACGTGCCCGGCCGCGACCTTGTCAACAAGGACGACCCACAGGTCATCGAGATATGGAACATCGTGTTCATGCAGTTCAACCGCAAGGCCGACGGTTCGCTCGAGCCGCTGGCTATGAACGTCATCGATACCGGTATGGGCTTCGAGCGTCTGGTGCGCATGATGCAGGGCAAGCACTCCAACTACGATACCGACATCTTCCAGCCCATCATCAAGGAGGAAGAGCGCATCACCGGCAAGAAATACGGTGAGAGCGAAGAGACCGACGTGGCTATGCGCGTAGTGGCCGACCACCTGCGTGCCGTGGCCTTCTCTATCGCCGACGGTCAGCTGCCGTCCAATGCCAAGGCTGGCTACGTCATCCGCCGCATCCTGCGCCGTGCCATCCGCTATGCCTATACCTTCCTCGGACAGAAAGAGGCATTCATCTACCGTCTGCTGCCCGTGCTCATCCAGGAGATGGGCGACGCCTTCCCCGAGCTGCCCGCACAGCGCGAGCTCATCGCCCGCGTGATGAAGGAAGAGGAAGACTCGTTCCTCCGCACACTCGAGAAGGGTATCAACATGCTCCAGACCGCTATGGACCAGCTCAAGGCTGAGGGCAAGAACCAGCTCGACGGCGTTCAGGCATTCCGACTCTTCGATACCTATGGTTTCCCCCTCGACCTCACCCAGCTCATCTGTCGTGAACACGGTTTCACCGTCGACGAAGAGCAGTTTGACGCCGAGATGCAGAAGCAGAAAGAGCGCGCCCGCAATGCCGCTGCCGTAGAGAATGGCGACTGGGTCGACGTGGCCGAAGGCAACCAGCAGTTTGTGGGTTACGACTACACCGAATACGAATGTCACATCCTGCGCTACCGCAAGGTGACTCAGAAAAAGAACACCTTCTACGAGCTGGTGCTTGACTATACTCCCTTCTATGGTGAGATGGGTGGCCAGGTGGGCGACACCGGCGTGCTGGTAAGCGAGGACGAGACTGTAGAGGTAATCGACACCAAGCGCGAGAACAACCAGTCTATCCACATCGTCAAGGCTCTCCCCAAGAATATCAACGCACAGTTTATGGCATGTGTCGACACCGACAAACGTGCCGGCAGTGCTGCCAATCATACTGCTACCCACCTGCTCGACTATGCGCTCAAGCAGGTACTGGGCGACCACGTAGAGCAGAAGGGCTCGTATGTCAGTGCCAATACGCTGCGTTTCGACTTCTCTCACTTCCAGAAGGTTACTGATGACGAACTGCGTCAGGTTGAGCGTCTTGTCAACGACATGATACGCCAGGACATCCCTCTCGACGAGCATCGCGACACCCCCATGGAGGAAGCCAAGGAACTGGGAGCCATCGCCCTCTTCGGCGAGAAGTATGGCGACCGCGTACGCGTGGTCCGCTTCGGCCCCTCATGCGAGTTCTGTGGTGGTATCCACGCCCAGAGCACCGGCCGCATCGGTATGTTCAAGATTGTCAGCGAAAGTTCGGTAGCCGCCGGCATCCGCCGTATCGAGGCACTTACTGGCAAGACTTGTGAAGAGGCTTACTACGCTCTCGAAGACAGCATGCGCCAGATCAAGGCTCTCTTCAACAACGCCAAAGACCTGCAGGGCGTCATCGCCAAGTATATCGAGGAGCACGACGCCATGAAGAAGGACATCGAGGCATTCCGTGCCCAGGCTGTAGAGCGCATGGCGAAGACTCTGGTAGAGAAGGCCAGCGTCGTCAATGGTGTCAACGTCATCAAGGCGGTCATCCCCTTCGAGCCATCGGCAGCCAAGGATCTGGTGTTCAAGATCCGCGAGGCTCTGCCCGAAAATCTGCTCTGCGTCATCGGCTCTACCGCCAACGAGAAGCCTATGCTCTCTGTGATGCTGAGCGACGACATGGTGAGCAGCCATGACCTCAACGCCGGCAAGATGGTACGCGAAGCCGCCCGCCTCATCCAGGGTGGTGGCGGTGGTCAGCCCCACTACGCCCAGGCTGGTGGCAAGAACCTCGACGGTATCTCTGCCGCTGTAGACAAGGTTATCGAGTTGGCCAATCTGTAAGCAGACATCTACTGAGTACATATAACGCAAGTGGCAGCCCATTCCGGCTGCCACTTTTTTTGTTACTCCGTCTGTCAAAGCCAAATCGGTCATTAGGGCTTGCTTGGTTTTTGCTCTTGCTTGACCACATCGGGACACGGCAGGCTTCAGCATATTATTTTCGCCCCCAGCCATCACTTTTCCCCCGATTTCCTTTGCGCGTGTGTACATTATTATTATATTTGCAATGTAAACATCTTAACCCCAGTCCATGCGCCACCAGATTGTCATAATGCTGTTGGGGCTCATGAACATACTGAGCCTCTCTGCTTTCGCCAATGTCGAAAGCAGAGAGAATGACCACGCCACCCAACCCTACAAATACATAGGCAAAGAGCTCGACCGCACCCATGGCCTCGACTGGTACGACCACGGTGCCCGCCACTACGCCCCCGTGACGGGACGATGGAACGCAGTGGATGCCTTGGCGGAGAAAGACTACGCATGGTCGCACGATGAGCGTGCATCATACGCAGATGGTTCACTCTCAGAAAAAATGGGAGGACTACCTGTTCTTATCGTGGGGCATGACGGATATACACGAGGATTTATTTATAATGATAGAGAAATAGAATTGGTTAGGAATGGAGTGCAAATCTATTAAGGGGAAGAGTAAGAATATGTCTAAAAGGGCTTTAAGAGTTTTATTGACTTTGTTTTTTGCATTTGTGATGATGCTATTGGTTGGTTGTAAACCTACTTTGGTAGGATTTAAGCGTGTTTACGGAGATGGCATAGAGCTAACTGAAATAAAACAGAACGACTCGATTATTAGTATCATAAATGACTATATAAAACGGCACCCTAAATACAATACCTTTGTCTTGAGTCGTCCCATCTTGCTGTCTTGGGATGATAGTATTGTATTGAAGGGTCTCATCTTAGGGCCAGGGTACCGTCCTCTTTATGGGCGACGAGAAAAATTGGATACACTATGGTTACATGGGAAATGTGTGATATGCTTTGACTCCATCAGCGATAGAGACCTGTACTATAAAGAAGGCTTTGTAGAGTACAAGAAAAAATACAAAAATGTACAAGATATTTATATACAAAGCAATGGATATGTCGTTGATGGTGAACTTTATAATTATATTTTCCGGTCTATCTATATAGACAGAAAGGATGATAAGTTAATAGTAAATACAAGGCCAGACACCCTGTTCTTACCAATATTTAAGAAATCAAATATTAGATTCACCTGTCCTAACCCAAGTTTCGCACCTTAGAATTATTTTTAACCCAAAGCGGTCATTAGGCCGTTTGGGGTTGAAGGTATCTTCGGCTCTCAGGGCAGCGCCTTGCCATAGTCCCAGGAGCCGTACCTTGTGTCCATTGTGCCTTGCGCTGTTCTACGACAAGGTTGTGGGTTGGCCAATCTGTAAGCAGACATCTCCTGAGTACATATAACGCAAGTGGCAGCCCATTCCGGCTGCCACTTTTTTTGTTACTCCGTCAATCAAAAGTATCTTCGGCTCTTGGGGCTACGCCTTGCCATAGTCCCAGGAGCCATACCTTGTGTCCATTGTGCCTTGCGCTGTACTACGACAAGGCTGTGGGTTGGCTAATCAGCCCAAATCCATCCATTCTCGTCAGGCTTTGGTTGGTTACCGGAACCTGGTTTACCCATTGGAATGCTCTCAGTTGACCCTTGCATAATCGCTACTGTTCCGATGTTGATGACTTGGACGGCGGGTTTCTGATAATTTTTCTTCTCCATAATTACTAAGGTTTAATTCATTATTTATTACTCAAGTGTTACATTTGCGGCACAAAAGTAGGAAGAAGAAACGAGAATGGCGTGTAGCTTTGCCGTTTTAGGTGTGGCTTTGCGTCATTTTGGGTGTAGCTCTGGCAGAAAGGCTACACCCATTTTGACCGAAAAAGCCCTTTCCGCTATGCAGAAAGGGCTGTCCGTTTATCCCAAACATATATAAAACCCCTTTTACACCAGTAGGATAAAAATATACTATTTATAGAGGAAACACACCTAATGGGTAGAACAAATACCATGCCCACCATGATTTTGCGACATCACACAAGAAGCGCTTCAGTTCGTTTGAGTATTCATGCCAAGTATTTCCTTGAATCATACGTTTATACATGATTTGTGTTTTATACTGATGGGGTGATAATTAGCCTCCAAGAATTATCTTTCTCTGTACGAGCTATATAGCCTTTGTCTGTAAGGAGTCGCAATTGCTTGTTTACCGCTGTAAGACTGATACCGGCAGCCTCTGCCAATTGAGGTATAGTGCTATTCGGCTGCTCATACATGCGATTCAGTATTATGCTGGTGGTTGCACTACGGAATTTTACACGTTCGCCATCAAACCACCATACATTATCTCCGCGCTCAGTCAGGAACTGTATGTCGTATGATACCTCGTCAATAAAGAGATTCGTAAAATAAGTAAGAAACTGTTGGATGTCACGCTTTGAAGCATGTGCGCCAAGTGAAGGTGCTGCACCGACAGTCAGGTCTGTACGATGCAATGCCTCTAAATATTCTTTTTTCTTACGGCTACGCACTACTATCATAGGGTAATCATGGCGAGTGAGGATGTAATTGACCATCAATCGAGCAATACGTCCATTGCCATCTTCAAATGGATGAATACGAATGTAGCGATAGTGGAATATTGCGGCAAGCTCTATTGGAGTGAACTTTCCCGATCTTTCTGCATCGTTGTACCAATCTACCAAATCGCTCATCAAAGCAGGAGTCTCTTCAGGCGTTGCATACTCGAATTGGTCACCATAACGAGTAATGACGGAATTAGGGCGAGTTTTGTATTGCCCGGCATGAATGACGTAGCTCGTCTGAACACCTCCAGGCAGTGTGCGATATACTGTGTAATCCTCACGCAAGAGGGTCTTATGTAATGTTCGGATAAATTGCTGTGTCAAAGGAGTCTCTTTAAGTAGAGCCTCCTCCTTCATTATTTTTAGACCAACATTGCTGGCAGTCATTTCGTGTACATCACGAACATCAGCCTCGCCAACAATCTTTCCGAACATGAGCAAGATCTCTGTCTGTCCATAAGTCAGTGTATTACCCTCAATGTGGTTGCTGTTATAGTTGAAATCAATTGTGAATCGACGGCTAAGCATCTCTCTGTCTCTATCAGACAAAGGCTGCAAAGCGTTCCACTCATTCATTACATCTTCTATTTTTTTCATATATGCGCTTTTTGCAAGAAATCACATTAAAAGGTTTATGTCATCAACCTTTATCGGGTGTAAAGTTAAAAAAATTCCCTCAAACAATAGCAATATAACACATAAAAAGGTGTATTCTAATAACCTTTTTTAGCATTATTCGTTATTCTTGTGCTATTTCATCCGGCATTTTTGTGGTACTTTGTTTTGGTGATGCAATGTATCGTGCGTGTGCGTATATATTATAATGAGTAATCTGACAAAACAAGATTTTCAAATTTGCTATCCATAGATAACAATACACAAATCCATATACCTTCTGCTGAATATACTATTCGTTTTATTGTTTCCTATCTCTATTTGCCTTAACTGCCCTTAATAGATTTCCAAAACGTTCATATGTGTTTGTAAATTACAGATACACAAGACTGTTTATATTCGATAGGGGGTGGGGTATAGAAACCATTGGGCTGTCGGCTCTCGGCTTACTGCCGTTTCGACAGACCGTCGCGCCACGCCGTAGGGGTACATCCCTCCTTGGCTTTGAAGATGCGGTAGAGCTGGGTGCGCGCAGAGAAACCACACTCGGCAGAGATGGCGTCGTTGCTATAGTCAGGATATTCGCGCATCATATCCTTCGCCACCTGAAAACGTATTCCGCTAAGCCATACGCGGAAGGTGCTGTGCTGACACTGGTCAAAATACTGGGTGAGGTCCCTCTTAGAGATGCCCACGCTGCGCGAGAGGGTCAGCAGGTTGGCTGCGCTGTCCTTGTAGCCCATGTTGGCACACCAGTCGTCGAGCCGCTGCTGGATGAGGGTGCATCGCTCGGCAGAGAGCATAGCATGCCGGTCGTCGGCAATGGTCTCGCCCGCCACGGTCTTCTCCACAGCCACCGTCTGGGTCTTCTCCACAGCCACGGCGACAGCCTCTGGCTCAGCGTCTTTCTCCTCCTCGCTGTCCAAGAGTTCGTCGGTGGGCACATAGCTATTGCCGAGCGAGATGAAGTTGACGATGAAAAACAGGAAGGCCAACAGCCCCAGCGGGCCTATTATATATAATAAGGTGGTGGAAAGGATGGCTGCCGGTATGGCAAGCGCAGACACGCAGACGATGAAGACGCTGGCTCGCGAGTAGCGCACGTAGGGCATTATGTCAGAGGCTGCCATCGTCTCCAGCATGCGCCGGCGACGCAACATCTCGCGCAGGATGACACCCACGCAGTACACGTTGCCGATGACATAGAAGAAGAGCATGACGTAGAGCCACAGCCCGATGTGGAAGCTGCCCGCACGCCAATAGCCGATGCCGAAGACAGCCAGGATAATCAGGTAGATAGCCGAGCAAACCACCGTCATGCGGCGGCTGAACAGCTGTGTCGCCTCGACATTGTATATAGCCTTGGAAATCAGCATGAAGCACGGCGTGTAGACCAGCATGTTGACCACAGCCCCGAGGTCGTCGCCCGTGACCCTGATTTTCATCACCATCTGCAGCAGATAGTGTGCGCCCAATACCAGTAACGCCAGAAATAGCATCCACCGCGACCGCTCAAAACGACGGTTGCGCCAGTGCACATGCAGACTGCTGAGCCCGAGATAACCAGCGCTCATCAGCATGAAGACGAAGCAAGCGAACTGAAGTAGATATAGTTTGTCCATGTTACCTATGTAGTTAATTAAGTCATTCTTTATATGTCCCAACATGCAAAATTAGAAAAAACAACCCAAACAGCCATCGCAAATGACCATTTATTTTTAATGTTTTCGTCAAACTTGGCTCACGGGCGATACCTTGCTGCCGCGAGTTGATGACAAATACGAGTGTAATCGTTAAAATCGCCATAAAGGAACGCCCAAAAACAAATAACAGGCTCATTTCTATCGCAATTCAGTCCAAAATGATTACCTTTACATCCAAATACAAACCATCCAACCCTACCAATGGCAACTTTATAAGTTACAACACAATGAAACAATTACTATCCCTACTCCTTCTCATGACCCCGTGCATGATTACTGCCCAGGTGAAAGTAATCCCAAGTGACACTTTACCCTTGGAAAGAAAGCCTGTGTATCAGTATGACTCTACTGACATTTCTACCATCCACCCTGAAAAGTACATCGGGCAGAAGGTAATACTGTATCAGAACAAGGGAGTATTGCGGTATGGATGGGACAACAAAACCTATGATGCCCCATTGTTTACATATTTCGAGATAACCGGGTTCAAGGCACCACAGACTTTTCAAATGAAGAGATGTGACAATGGTGATGAATGTAGCTTTGATTTCTTCGGCAGTGGCGTCAAACCTGTTATGGCTGTTGGATATTATGAATCTATTGCCAAGGCAAGAGACAAGAGTCGATGGATAATAGAAGGCAAAGATGGAGTCTGGCAGATTATCGACACTTGGCTTGGTGAAGGAGGCATCCGACATAAACTCAAGATGGTCGGAGACACACTATCCATAAGCCTCCATACGCTATGGGGGCAAAAGAGCTATGCCCACTATGTAGACATGATGGACAGATATCGCAACAACGAATGGGTCGTAGACGAGAACAACAGCTATGGGTGGGTTGATACGATAAAAGTCATCAACGGTACCCCTTACCTGGTATTCAAGGACGGCCGAAACAAGACATATACATTTGATATGAGCAGAGCGCAAGGTCGTCATTACATCAGTATTGGTGACTTGCCATTCTTTACAAAATCAGATGGCGTCAAGTATGCTCACAAATACGGCATTACCCGATGGAAACAGATTCTTGGTGGTGACGTAAAGATAGGTTTTACCAAAGAGATGGTAGCATTATCAATAGGTTATCCCAACCAGTCGGCGTCAAAGACCAACGCCTACGATGACATGGACATTTGGGAGTACGGCACAGGATTGGAAACCATTGTATTCAAGAACGGCAAGGTTTGTGAGATATGGAACAAATAATGTAAGGGCAACTCATCGTTCGATGCCACGCCTTTCTGCACGCTCAACGCAGTGCTATTGGCAGCCCATACACACAACCAAGCCACCCCTCCACCGCCTACATCCCTTGCCAATGGGCGGCAGCGCATCCCTCTGGAATGGGAAACCGTCGAGAGCGGCATCGGCGGTAGCGCCCATGCAAAAGGGCACAGTCTCATGACCATGCCCTTTTCCATTATTCTTAAAGCGGTTATCCTACTTCTCCTTCTTCATACGCAGCTCGTAGAGGTCTTTGCGACGGTCGCGCAGATTGCGCACGCTGCCATAGGTATGCAGCTCGTTGAGCAGCGTCAGGTCACAGTCGGCCACCAGTATCTGCTCCGTGCCAGGCGTAGCCATGGCTCCCTTACCGTCGGTGGGGAAGGCAAAGTCGCAGGGGGTAAACACAGCCGACTGAGCATACTGGATGTCCATGTTGTGCACACGGGGCAGGTTGCCCACACTACCCGCAATGGCGACATAACACTCGTTCTCCACGGCGCGAGCCTGGGCACAGACCTTCACACGCGCATAGGCATTCTGCGTATCGGTGTTGAAGGGCACGAAGAGTATCTGCATGCCCTCCTCGGCCATGAGGCGCGAGAGTTCGGGGAACTCTACATCGTAGCAGATTAGGATGCCGATGCGGCCACAGTCGGTGTCAAAGGTCTTGACCTCGTCGCCACGGCTCAAGCCCCAGCTCTTCTGCTCGTCGGGGGTCACATGTATCTTCTCATACATGTCATACGAACCGTCACGGCGGCAGAGGAAGCCCACATTGTAGAGACCGCCGTCGGCCTTGACAAAGGGCATGCTGCCGGTGATGATGTTGATGTTGTAACTGATGGCCAACTCGACGAAGCGGTCGCGTATCTTCTCGGTATACTGCGCCAGTCCACGGATGGACTGCGCCTCGCCCATATCATTGAAGCGGGCCATAAGGGGTGCGTTGAA
The DNA here is from genome assembly GCF_002251325.1 of Prevotella sp. P4-67. Taxonomy (NCBI): domain Bacteria; kingdom Pseudomonadati; phylum Bacteroidota; class Bacteroidia; order Bacteroidales; family Prevotellaceae; genus Prevotella; species Prevotella sp. P4-67. The sequence goes on along the minus strand of NZ_NPJL01000063.1, from coordinate 8,154 downwards.
GTATTCAGGGAAGAGCACGAAGTCGCTCTTGTAGTCGCTCACCGAGTCGACGAAGAACTCCACCTGCTCGAAGAGGTCGTCCAGATCCTTGTAGGGACGCATCTGCCACTGCACCAGACCCAGTCTCACCGTAGGCCGTTTCTCCACATACGAGTCGGTGGCAGGCTGGTAGTAGATGTTGTCCCACTGGAGCAGCGTGGCACAGTGCTTGGACTCCTCGTCATTGGGCAGATAGTTGCGGATGACGCGACGCACATGGAAATCATTGGACAACTGGAACGTAAGCACCGGGTCGTAGATCTCGCGCGAACGTACCTTCTCGATATATTCCTTCGGGCGCATGGTGTCGGCATACTTGTAATAGTTGGGTATGCGACCGCCAAACATAATGGCCTTCAGATTGAGCTTCTCACAGAGTTCCTTGCGGTATTCATACATGCGGCGTCCGAGTCTCAACCCGCGATAGTCAGGATGGATAAACACCTCGATGCCGTAGAGGATGTTGCCTTGCGGGTTGTGGGTGTTGAAGGTCTCGTTGCCCGTCACCTTGGCATAGGTGTGGTCGCCCTTTACCATATTATAGTCTACGATAATCGAGAGGGCACAGCCTACAATCTTGTCGTCGACCACTATCACCACCTGACCCTCGGGGAAGATGGTAATGAGCGTCTTGATCTGCTCGTGGGTCCAGAAGACATCGTGGTCGGCATAGATGCGCTTGAACGATTTGGCCAGCTGGTCATAGTCTTCCATACGCAGGTTGCGCAGTTCCACTTTATTGATTTTGTGAGTCGTTTCCATAAAAACACTATTTACCTTGATGATATTAACGGTGCAAAAGTAGCAAAAAACCACCACATATATCGCAATTTCAATGGTTTTAACGCCCGTCGGGGTTATTTTTGGACGTTTATATTGGCTGTTAGTGGGTTTTTGCGTAACTTTGCATCCATCAACTACCACTAAGACCACCACTATGCATCGCATCGTTATCCTGCTATCCACCCTCTGCTGCGCCGTCACGCTGATGGCCCAGCCCGCTCTTCCCCCCGTTTTCGCCCAGACCGACGCCGCCCGCATGCGCGCCGACGCCATCACGCGTGTCTACCTCGCCCCGGTGAGGGTGATGCAGAGCCACGGCGCCACCCATCCCGAGGTGCTCACCCGCATCACCAACGGCCAGACCGAACTGGGACGCAACGGCATGTGCCTGCTCTCCAGCGCCGAGGGCGACACCGCCTCTATCACGCTCGACTATGGGCGCGAGCTCCACGGCGGACTCCGCCTCACCCTGGGCAGCAGCAGCCGTCCCGAGCCTTCGCTCGTGCGCATACGCTTCGGCGAGTCGGTGCAGGAGTGTATGAGCGACACCCGCAACACCAAGCCCTGCGTGGGCTATTCCACCGACGACCACGCCAAGCGCGACATTGTGGTCGAGATACCGCGCGACGGACAGATGGAGATAGGCAACACGGGCTTCCGATTTGTGCGCATCGACCTGCTGCGCACCGGCGTCACCGTAGCCGTCAAGGAGGCTGCCGCCATCTTCCGCTATCGCGACCTCCCCTACGTGGGTTCGTTCAGTTGCAGCGACAGCAGGCTCGACTCTATCTGGCTCACAGGAGCCTACACCGTACAGCTGTGCATGCAGGAGTTTCTCTGGGATGGCATCAAGCGCGACCGCCTGGTGTGGATAGGCGACATGCACCCTGAGGTGGCCACCATCAACGCCGTCTTCGGCTACTCCGACGTGGTGCCGAGGTCGCTCGACTTCGCCTGCAGTGAGTTCCAGCTGCCCCGCTGGCTCAACAACATTCCCGCCTATTCGCTCTGGTATCTCATCATACAGCACGACTGGTGGATGCACCATGCCGACAGAGCGCTGCTGGAGCGCCACCGCGACTATATCACCCAGCTCGTAGACCAGATAGACCTCACCGTCGACAGCGTGGGCCGCTTCCGTGCCAACGTCTTCCTCGACTGGCCGTCGAGTGCCGACAAGGCGGGCGTGCGCATAGGCGTCCAGGCGCTCACGGTGTGGAGCATGGATGCCGCAGCCAAGCTCTGCCGCATCTTGGGCGACTCGGCACGAGAGGACAAGTGCCGCGCCGTGGCCCGACGCATCAGCAGCCACATCGCCACCCCCAAGAAGCTGCGCCAGGCGGCTGCGCTCATGGTGATAGCGGGCTGCATGGACGCCGGCGACATGGCTGAGCGCTATATGCACGGCATCGACGGCTTCTCCACCTTCTATGGCTACTATATGCTCGAAGCCCTGGCGATGGCGGGCCGCTACGACGACGCGTTCGACGCCATCAGCCGATACTGGGGCGGCATGCTCGACCTCGGAGCCACCACCTTCTGGGAAGACTATGACCCGGCGTGGGGCAGCAATGCCAACCGCATCGACGAGATAGGCGACCCCGCGCGCAAGAATGTACATGGCGACTTCGGAGCCTACTGCTACCCGGGCTTCCGTGGCAGCCTGTGTCATGGCTGGGCTTCGGGCCCCACCGCCTGGCTGTCGCGCCACGTGCTGGGGTTTGAGGTAGTCCAGCCGGGATGCCGCACCCTGCGCATACGTCCGCATCTGGGTCATCTCGACTGGGCCGAGGGCTCCTACCCCACCCCCTATGGCGCCGTCAAGGTAAGGCACGAGCGCACCGCCGGCGGCCACATCAAGACCACCATCCTCGCCAAGCCGCGCGGCGTCAAGGTCATCACCGACAGATAAGCCCCCACCCCGCTGCCCACCACCGCGGCAACGCCCGAGACCAACTTTACAATGCCCGAGACTAACCTGGCAACTCCCGAGACTATCTTGGCAAGAGCCGAGACCAACTTTACAACGCCCGAGACTATCTTGGCAAAAGCCGAGACCACCCAGAAGCCTGGAGAGATGACATCAGCGCCGTCTCTCCAGGCTTCTGCTTTGTCCGAGTGCGTCTACATCCTGACGGCAAAGCACGAAATAGTGGTTTCGGGCTATGCAACGACGATTTCCTACCACGAAACCATCAAATCAAGCCACGAAACAAGATTATCCGTCATCGCGGGCATGATAGCATTGACTGCGCCGACTTTGGCGACTAAAGCGCTGTCTTTTACCATAAAGCCGACCACTGCAGCGTACGCCGCGAAAGTCACAGAAATGGTCTAAGAAGTCGCAAAGGATAACAATTTATAATTATTTTGATAAAAAAGACGCCGAATTGTTTGCTTTATTGATTTTATTCTTTAACTTTGCAATTGGTTAAACGTAATCCATTACACAGATGATGAATACTATTATTATTAGCAGCCTAATTATTCTACAGCCGACAGTTGTAGGTGAAGAGGCGTGCGTGGCAACATGATAATAATGCATCCATCGAGAGACAGAGCCTTTCCACTTACAAGTGAGAAAGGCTTTTTCATTTTCAGGACAACCCAAACCAACGGTAAAAGCAAGTATAAAAACAAGTAGAGTTATGAGCGAGAGATTATTTGTATTCGACACCACCCTGAGAGACGGCGAGCAGGTTCCCGGATGCCAGCTCAACACCGTCGAGAAGATACAGGTGGCGCGCCAGTTGGAGCAACTCGGCGTCGATGTCATTGAAGCAGGCTTCCCGGTATCAAGTCCCGGCGACTTCAACTCGGTGATAGAGATTTCAAAGGCAGTGACCTGGCCCACGATATGTGCGCTGACACGCGCCGTGGAGAAAGACATAGATGTGGCAGCCGACGCCCTGAGCTACGCCCGCCACAAGCGCATCCACACAGGTATAGGCACCAGCGACGAGCACATCCAGTACAAGTTCAACAGCAACCGCGAAGAGATACTGGAGCGTGCTGTGGCGGCGGTGAAGTATGCCAAGCGCTATGTAGAGGATGTGGAATTCTACGCCGAAGACGCCGGCCGCACCGACAATGAGTATCTCGCCCGCGTGGTCGAGGCTGTCATCAAGGCGGGAGCCACGGTGGTCAACATCCCCGACACCACCGGCTACTGTCTGCCCGAAGAGTATGGCCGCAAAATCAAGTATCTCATGGAGCACGTGGACCACATAGACCGCGCCATCATCTCTACACACTGCCACAACGACCTGGGCATGGCCACAGCCAACACCCTGAGCGGTGTGCAGAACGGCGCGCGCCAGGTCGAGGTGACCGTCAACGGCATAGGCGAACGCGCCGGCAACACAGCCCTCGAAGAGATAGCTATGATACTCAAGTGTCATCGCCAGATGGGCATCGAGACCAACATCAATACGCGCCGCATCAGCGCCACCAGCCGCATGGTGAGCAGTCTGATGAATATGCCCGTCCAGGCCAACAAGGCCATCGTGGGGCGCAACGCCTTTGCCCACTCCAGTGGCATCCACCAGGACGGAGTGCTCAAGAACGTGAGCACCTATGAGATCATGGACCCCAAGGATGTGGGCGTCGACGACACGTCGATAGTGCTCACCGCCCGCAGTGGCAGGGCTGCCCTCAAGCACCGTCTGAGCGTGCTGGGCATAGACTACGACGACCCCGGGAAGCTGGACAAGGTCTACGAGCGGTTCCTCCGTCTGGCCGACAAGAAGAAGGAGGTAACCGACGATGATGTGCTGATGCTCGCCGGTGCCGACCGCAAGGACTCCCACGCCATCAAGCTCGACTTCCTGCAGGTTACCACCGGCATGGGCGTGAGAAGCGTCGCCAGCATAGGCATCGACATCTCCGGACAGAAGTTTGAGGAAGCCTCGACCGGCAACGGCCCCGTAGACGCTGCCATCAAGGCGCTCAAGAAGATAATACTCAAGCAGATGACGCTGCGCGAGTTTACCATCCAGGCCATCAACAAGGGCAGCGACGATGTGGGCAAGGTACACATGCAGGTAGAGCACGACGGACATCTCTACTACGGCTTCGGAGCCAACACCGACATCGTCACCGCTTCGGTCGACGCCTATATAGACTGCATCAACAAGTTCAAGACCGCTGGCTGACAGTAGCCAGAGCACCACCTTTCAATACAGAGAATACAATGAACACGCTATTTGACAAAATCTGGGACAGCCACGTGGTACAGCAGATCGCCGACGGCCCCACCCAACTGTATATCGACAGACTCTACTGTCACGAGGTCACCTCGCCGCAGGCTTTCGACAGCCTCCGCCGACGGGGACTGCAGTGCTTCCGTCCCGGACAAATCTACTGCATGCCCGACCACAACATCCCCACCCACGACCAGGACAAGCCGATAGCCGACCCTGTATCGCGGACTCAGGTGGAGACCCTCGAGCGAAATGCGGCTGAGTTTGGGCTGCCCTACTACGGTGTGATGCACCCCGACAATGGCATCATCCATGTGGTGGGTCCCGAGAAGGGGCTCTCGCTGCCCGGTATGACCATCGTGTGTGGCGACTCCCACACCAGCACCCATGGCGCCATGGGTGCGGTGGCTTTCGGCATCGGCACGAGCGAGGTCGAGATGGTCATGGCTTCGCAGTGTGTGCTCCAGCAGAAGCCCAAGACCATGCGCATCACCATCGACGGCTGTCTGGGCAAGGGCGTCACCGCCAAGGACATGGCGCTCTATCTCATGAGCCAGCTCACCACCTCGGGAGCCACGGGCTACTTCGTCGAATACGCCGGCGAGGCGGTGCGCAGACTGTCGATGGAGGGCAGGCTGACGCTCTGCAACCTGTCTATCGAGATGGGGGCGCGCGGCGGAATAGTCGCCCCCGACGAGGTGACTATGGCGTATGTCAAGGGGCGCGACTTCGCTCCCACGGGCGACGCCTGGGACAGGGCTGTGGCTTACTGGCAGACGCTCAAGAGCGACGACGACGCCGTCTTCGACCGCGAATACCGCTTCGACGCCGCCTGCATAGAGCCGCGCATCACCTATGGCACCAACCCGGGTATGGGTATCGCCGTCACGGGCCACATCCCCAACCTGGAGAGCATCGAGAGCGAGGGCCGGGCATCGTTTGCCAAGGCGCTGCGATACATGGGGTTCGCGCCGGGCGAACGGCTGCTGGGTCACAAGATAGACTATGTCTTCCTCGGAGCCTGCACCAACGGCAGAGTGGAAGACTTCCGCGCCTTCGCCTCAATCGTCAAGGGCCGCAAGCGTCACCCCGATGTGGTGGCGTGGCTGGTGCCTGGCTCGTGGCGCGTGATGAGAGAGATAGAGGCCGAGGGCATCGACGTGACGCTGCGCGAGGCGGGCTTCGAGATACGCCAGCCGGGGTGCTCGGCTTGTCTCGCCATGAACGACGACCGCGTGGGCGAAGGCAAATACGCCGTCTCGACCAGCAACCGCAACTTTGAGGGTCGGCAAGGACGCGGAGCACGCACGATACTGGCAAGTCCGCTGGTAGCGGCTGCGGCTGCCATCACCGGCACGATAGCCGACCCGCGAGAGCTGATGACCGTGTGAGTGCATATAATATAATAAGGTGTAAAGACCATAATGAATAAAGACGACAAGGAGATGAAACAGAAATTCAATGTCATTACCAGCACGTGCGTACCCATCGAACTCGAAAATATAGATACCGACCAGATTGTGCCGGCGCGCTATCTGAAAGCCACCACGCGCGAGGGCTTCGGCAAGTTGCTCTTCCGCGACTGGCGCTACCACGAAGATGGCACCGAGGTCAAGGACTTTGTGCTCAACGACCCCAAGTACAAGGGCGAGATACTCGTGGCGGGCAAGAACTTCGGTTCGGGCTCGAGCCGGGAGCACGCGGCGTGGGCCATAGCCGACTACGGGTTCAGGGTGGTCATCAGCAGCTTCTTTGCCGATATCCACAAAAACAACGAACTCAACAACTTTGTGCTGCCGGTCGTCGTGAGTGATGGCTTCCTCAGTCACCTCTTCGCCGCGATACGCTCCGACGCCGACACGATGGTAAGAGTGGACGTGGTAAACCAGTCGGTGACCAACCTCGCCACGGGCGAGCAGGAGCACTTTGAACTCAACGGCTACAAGAAGTTCTGCCTGATGAACGGGCTCGACGATATAGACTTCCTCGTGGCTAACCGCGACAAGGTGGCTGCCTACGAGGCCAGCAGAAAGCAACAGAACAAGGACAACTAAAATCACAAGCGATATGAAACTCAACATAGCAGTATTGGCGGGCGACGGCATAGGGCCCGAGATTATGCAACAGGGAGTGGCAGTGGTCAAGGCCGTGGCAGAGAGGTTTGCCCACGACGTCAGCTTCACCCCCGCGCTCTGCGGAGCCGCCGCCATAGACCGGGTGGGCACCCCCTTCCCCGAAGAGACCTTCACCACGTGCATGAACGCCGACGCGGTGCTCTTCGCCGCCGTGGGCGACCCCAAGTTCGACAACGACCCTACCGCACGGGTACGCCCGGAGCAGGGGCTGCTCGCCATGCGCAAGCGGCTGGGACTCTTTGCCAACATACGGCCCGTGCAGACTTTCACAGGGCTCATCCACAAGTCGCCATTGAAGGACGAGATAGTGAGCGGGGCAGACTTCGTGTGCATACGCGAGCTCACGGGCGGCATGTACTTCGGCGAGAAATATCAGGACGATGACAAGGCTTACGACACCAATTACTACACGCGCGAGGAGGTGGAGCGCATACTCAGGGTGGCCTACGACTACGCCATGAAGCGCCGCCGCCATCTCACCGTAGTAGACAAGGCCAACGTGCTGGCGTCGAGCCGACTCTGGCGACAGGTCGCCAAGGAGATGGAGGGCCTCTACCCCGAGGTCAAGACCGACTACATGTTTGTAGACAACGCCTCGATGCGCATGCTCGTAGAGCCCACCTTCTTCGACGTGATGGTCACCGAGAATACCTTTGGCGACATACTCACCGACGAGGGCAGCTGCATATCGGGAAGCATGGGTCTGCTGCCGTCGGCGTCGACCGGGCTCCACACACCGGTATTCGAGCCGGTACACGGGTCATGGCCCCAGGCGGCGGGGAAAGACATAGCCAACCCCGTGGCACAGATACTGTCGGCAGCGATGATGATGGAACACTTCGGACTGGCTGCCGAGGGCGCACTGATACGCCGCGCCGTCGACGCCGCCCTCGATGCCCACGTGCGCACGCCCGACATTCAGGTCGAGGGTGGCCAGCACTACGGCACCCGCGAGGTGGGCGCATGGATAGCGGGCTATATCGCCACCCACTGAC
>NZ_NPJL01000062.1:0-24111 GCF_002251325.1 Prevotella sp. P4-67 | reverse complement strand
TTATCTTAAATCTTTCAAAGAACTCTTTCTTCAGCGCTCAGGAGAAGTGTTTCATTCTCGAAAGCGGATGCAAAGGTATAGCTTTTTTCAACACAAACCAAACATTTCAACAAAAAAGTTGAAAATATTTTTCACCTATTGATTTATATCAACCGAAATGATGACCCTGGGGACTATATACCTTATTATAATATATACCCCACAGACCGACATTTACACATTCATCAAAGATGTAGAAGAAGTCATGATACATGTGACCGCCGCCAATCTATTCCGATGCAGACTGACGGCGGTCACATGTGGAATTGCCATAGACCGAAGACTACTCGAGCATGATTACCTGCGCAGAGCTGTTATCCATATCGGGCATAGTCCGCCCCACTGGCGCCCCGATATACGTTGGGTCAGCAATCACGAAACGCCGACCACCGACCACTACATAGTCACCCTGCACCGCTTGGTCGAAGGCGACGGCGCAAGCCAGATGGTTGGGGTAATACACCAGGATGCACTTCAATCCGAGCAAATCGCGCACCATACGAGTGAACAAAATCGCACGGTCTTCGCAGTCACAATAAGGATAATAGAGCGTCTCTTCGGCAAAGAAGGCACGGTCGCCACCCCAGACCTTGTCATCATATTCATACACCAGCCCCGTCTGCACCCAGTCTATGAGCATATTGGCCGCCTCAATCTGAGATTTGCCAGAAATGAGCTGCCGCATCTTGCCATACAGCTGGGATTTCACATTCTCAGCCATAGGCGTATTAGCATACATCGCCCAGCGCGTAAGTGGATTGTCGTCTATCGCCGAGGTGGGATAGACATCGTAGAAATCTATCAGATTGCGGTTTACCCTTACCTGCGCCTCCACCGAGGGATAGCGTTTGGACCGTATGGTGCGGTTGTCGCTGAAATTGTTGGTCAGAGACATCGCCGAAGGGATATAGAGCGACAGAGGCTGCTCTTCGGGGAAAGCTGCCCCGCATATACGCAACCGCGTACTAGCCGTTTCTCCCTTGTCCACAAGCGGATAGAAATAATTACCATCGATGCGGAAGAACGCGTGGTCATAAATCTGATGACGACTACCAAACAGAAGATAGAGACGTTGACCGTTGCTCCCCAACCTCATCTGATAACCACTCTGACAATAGACCCAAGCCAGGAAGAGGGTCGAGGCATTGGCGTCGCCACCATAGTAGCTCTCGCTCATCTTGCGGAGCATGAGCAGATAAGCCCAGTCGCAGAGCTGATGACTCATACGCAGTCCGAGGCAATCGCGGATGAGATGGTCAAAGCCGCCTTCCGAGAGCATAGTCCATCCTTTGCTCACCTCATTCTCTGACACACCGCCCTTCAAGACGGCACCGATATCAGGACGCAGGACAGGCATCCGCACACGGCCTTCTGTTCCGAAGAAGGTAAAGGAAAGTTGCTGTTCATTCTCCACCGTTCCCTCATAGATGGGAGCCACAGGCTTGGGCTGAGCCCCTTGAGGCACAGGAGCTATCACCGTATCCACCTTGATAGGCATAGGTTTCACCGGCTTGTCCACATCTCCTTGCGGCATTACCACGGGCTTCACCTCACGCTCTTTGGGACGTGGCACCACGGGACCTGCCTCATACGACTGCCAGGCTTGTTTCAGGAAAGCAGCATAATCAGCATTGCAAGCCCGACGGAAGTCTACATACCCTTGCCGAGCCTGTTTCTTAAACTGCTCATACCCTTGCCGAGCCTTGTTTGTCGTCTGCCCCAGACAGTTTACTGCCATCAGCAGCGACACGCAGAACACCATTTGCCTCACCATGATTGTCTCCTTTATACAATGGTTATTTCAATGTCCAATTACGCCACTTGTCATAGACAGCAGCCGACGGAGAAATGGTAGGAGTCTGCCGCTTGCCATTTACCACCAGCGACTTCTTCACCACATTGTCCTTGACATAGTCAAACAGGCTGCCCAAATTTGCCGTACCTTTACTCTCCTTCAGTTTCTTAAGAAGATAATACGTAAACATACCATGATGCTGCCCATCCAAGGGATAGGCAGTCTCGTCTCCCTGAGCGGCAGACAGTACGACCATGTTTCCCTTAGACTCGCTGCCCTTGGCCTTGATTGCCACACCACGAGCCGACGCCAGCATGCCATCTCCACGCAACGAGCCGGAGAAGCAGGCATCCATCAGCACCACCACCTGAGACAGGGACATTGCTCCCAATGCGGCATAGAAATCATTCAGATTGTAGCAGGTTGTCAAATCCGAACCATAACCATCTACCGGCAAGAGGTAAGCGTCTCCCGAAGCCTCGTCGGGCAGTCCGTGTCCTGCATAGTAGACGACAAGTTTAGCCCCACCCTTGTATGCTTCAGCGATTTGACGCATCAGATTGAGTTCACGCTTGATATTGATATAGGTAGCATTGTTTACCAGATGGATGTTGGTCTTGGGCATACCCAGAGTCTTCATGCAATAGTCTGCAAATACCTTTCCGTCATTGATGGCATTGGGCACAGGTGCCACATTCTGATAGGCTTCATTGGCGATGATGAGCGCAAAAGTATTCTCGTTGACCGCACCAGTCGAGGGGATGCCGGTATCTACATCCGACTTGGTCACCACTGGTTTTGGCGTCGTGGGCTTGGGTTGTTCTGGCTTTGGCGTGGGAGCCGTCTGCTGTACGATGGTAATATGGTTTACCGTCTGCCCCGTGCCTCCACCACTGGCGGCAGGCTGCTGCCTTACCGTTCCTCCCTGTTTCGGATTGAGCGCATAATTGGCTATATTGCGTTGCGCCCCATTATATGCCTCAGCGATATCAGGCAGCAGACACTTGCCGCCCTTCTTCTGATAGCGCTCCATCCATTCGTTATATCTGCCATCGTCCTGACTTACCACAATACCATTTTGGTAAAACGAAGCCAAGCGCAACATGGCATCAGGCAGACCACGTTCGGCTGCACGGCGATAGAGGCGGAACGCATCCGTAAGCGCTTTCTCACAAGCCACACCATTCTCATAACACCAGCCCAGATAGTACTGAGCAGCCATGTCATTGGAAGCGGCAAGCCGTTTGAACTCATCAAAAGCATACTGGACATAACCCCTGCGCATCGACTCGAGCGCAGCCTTACTCTGCACATCCATACTCTGCGCCGACACCGTCTGCACGCACCATATTAATATAAGGAACAATAAGCGCATCATGACATACAATGCTAAGACAACTGCCACTCCCCTCATTCATTCGGGCAGAGTGGCAGTCGCGGTTTATACTATTTCTTTTCCTGCTTGGTATCCTGAAGTCTACCTACGTAAGTCATCTTACCCCAATCGCTTGTAGCGCCATCAAAGTGGATGACTTTCTTATAGCTGGTCTCTGACAGGGGCACGAGCAGCGTAGCTCCATAGGTAAATATGGCGCCGATAATACGACCGATACCAACCTTTCCCTGCTTCGACACATTGGTACTGCTCAGTCTGAATGTTCCCTTCTTGAAGTTACCTTCCCAGTCACACACGATGATGGGTGAGCGGTCTTCGTCAAACTCAAAGGGAGAGTTGGCCATCACGTGAAGAACGGCTGGTTTGGTCTCCTTGACGCCAAACCCGCGCTTGTCTTTCTTGGTCAGGTCGTCGGGCATTTCCACATAGTAGGGCGAGAAGATGATGTCACTCACCCAGGCAGACAGGGCCACACTTGTCCATTCCTCGGAACGCTTGTTGAAGGCATAGGCAATAGAGGCACCAATATTGTTGATACTCTCGTCTTCAGTGAGGTGACGGCTTACAGTACCTTTGTATTCCTCACGTTTGGGGTCGGCTTTCTTCGACTCGTCCAGCAAATCGGCAATGAGATTGAACAGTCGCTTGTCATACTCTGTGAATTCTCCGGCAGGAGTTTCCGAGGTACTGTAATTACCCAGAATACCCGTTGCCATGTTACAGATGAAAGTATCATTCTGCTTGCCGCCAGTAGATGGCGGGATGGTAATAAACTCATCGATCGACGTAGTCTTGCCTTTCTTCGAGGCGTGGCGCTCGTCCTGTTTCTTGTCAAACAGAGGGAACGACGAACCATTATGCACCATGAAGCATTGAGACAAGTCGATGAAGATGGTCTTCTTGGTCTTGTTCTTGGCCCATAGCTGCTCGTTGTAAATCTCCAGTCGTATATTGTCATCTTCAAACACACTGTTGGCCTGAGAATAGGCAAATATCAGCGCGTTGCGATAAGAAGTCTTGGTTTTTCCATACATGTTGCTCACACAGAGGGAGACAAAAAAGAATAAAAGCAATACCTTTTTCATAATTAGTTAATTTTTAATGGTTAATGATTTATTGATGATTTGTATATTTTTGTCTTTGATGCGCATTTCAGCCAGCCATTTGTTGAAGTGGTCAATGCTCATAGCTCGCGGCAGCAGTCCCTCACTCGCCGAGGTATTGGCTTTGGCCAGTTCGCCAGAGCTGAATATCACGACCATTTCGTTCTGCTCCATTTTCTTGTCAGTAGTGAGCGTATATTCATCCACCACTTGCCGCTCTTCGGCTGCCACACTCTTGGCAGAAAAGAACAGATACTCCCTACCCTGCTCTATAGGCTGGGCCATATCCGCCTGCTGCGAATAGGGCAAGAGACAGTAGACTTGGCGTGCGGTATAGTCGACGAGATAGACCAGCAGTCTGCCGCTTACGGGCGACTGGAAGTGGAGATACATATCGTCGCCATTGCGGAAATCGTCGCTCTCGTATTTGAGTTCGGTGCCATTGCGCAGTATGTTGACAGCGAGGTCTATCTTGGGGCCAGACAACTTGCGTATGCGCCCTTTGACCTTCACATTGACGATGAGCATCCCCTGTTCATAGTTTATCGCATATTGGGGCTCACCGATGGTTTCTATCCACTCGCCATTGACGTCACTACGACCAATCGATGAGAAATGGGTATCACTCTTTCCGTTTTCATTGGTCACCAGGGTAGAGTTGCTCTGCCCTATGAGAGTGCCAAATTCGTCGGCGATAGCCTGGACCTTTGCCCTTTCGAGCGCCGTGGTCTTGGCCTGCTCCACCGTCACATTCTCGGGCACGTTATAGGTGTACGACGCTACCACCGTGACGGTTTTCTGCGCCCAAGCCACACTCGCCACGAGACAGCATAGAGTTACTACCCAACTACGCATACGCTACCAACCCAGCAGTTCGTCCAACTTCTTGTGCAGGTCGTCGCCCTTCTTTTCCAGTTCCTGGCGCACGGCCTTTTTGGCAGCCTGCTTTGCCATCTCCGCATTATAGGCAATGCGCAGCGACACCTCCTTGTTCTTGTTGCCCAGCACGCGATACATCTCTACCACGGTGAGCACACGGCCTATACTCTGGGAGATAAGGTTCTTGGCTGCACTGATGGTCTGGGTCACAGAGGCAGCCTCTTCAGCCGCCAGCTGCTTGTTGCTTACGGTGTTTTCTATCAGGGCGGTCACCTCAGTCTGTATCTGTCCAGCCAGGCTTTGCTTGGCCAGCTCCATAGCCTGCAGGCGGGCAGCGTCATAGTTTTCGCCGATACTCATAGCCTCGCCCATGAGATACTTGGGAAACATATTCTCATCATACTCCATCTGCATGAGGTACGACTTGTCCAATTGTTTTTCCAATGGCAGAGCGCCGGGCGTGACCTTCCATCCCTCCTTTGCCAAGCGTTTGGCTTCCTTGCGGGCTGTCTTCGTGGCCTTCTCGCCGAGTTCAGCCTTCGAGGCTTTCTTGATTTCCTTGCGTTCCTTGATTTGCTCTTTCGTCAACTGGGCAAAAGATACGGTAAAAGTCATGACCAGCACCAGGGTCAATACTAATCTGATGGTTCTCATACGTTAAGTTTTTAATTGTACCAACGGCTCCCGATTGGCTTGGTTAAGATGTGACGGACATTAATTGTGTTATGTAGGGCAGATATACATCTGTAGCACGGAGAGCCTCACTCCGTGGAGTGAACGTGTGAAATGCAATATGCCAAGGGCGACCATTGTTAGCTCGTAATCGACATCGCCAAAGTTGGTGAGGTAATAGTTATAATCTCGTTAGTTGCAAAAGTAGCATTAAATTCTGAATAAATACTAAAAAACGGAAGATTTTTTGACCATCATCGTTATTTTTGTCCAAATCACGGTCAAGACCATCCATATCCATTAGCTTTCCGCCGCCATCCACCAGTCCTTTATACTGGAGGAAGTGACGCATCTGTCCCTTTCTGCGCCATTCCTGCAGCCTGCGCTCCGCCCGCCTGTCATCCTTGGGTTGGCTGCAACCCATCTACACCTTATTATATATATAGCATCCCTGACAACGGTTGTCGCCACCCTCTCTGCCGCCATCGCCATGCCGAAGGTGGCGAGGTCTGCGGCAGCGGTTGCCGTCTCGGTCGTGGAGGGCACCATTGTGGCAGGGGCAGAGGACGGCGGGGAGAGTGCGGGGGATATTATTATGGACATTTATGAGGCTGTTACAGTTTTTTTGGCTAATTTTGCAACTGATTAAAAGACAATATGATGACATTATATCCAAAACTTATCACCGACGCTTTGGCTACGGTGACTTACCCTGGTAACAAGAAAAACCTGATAGAGGCAGAAATGCTCGCCGACGATGTTCGCATCGACGGTATGAAGGTGAGTTTCACACTGATATTCCCCCGCGAGACCGACCCGTTCCTCAAATCGACCTTAAAGGCTGCCGAGGCAGCCATACACTACCACGTGGACAAGGCGGTAGAGGTCGAGATTAAGACCGAGTTCAAGTCGGCACCACGCCCCGAGGTGGGCAAACTGCTGCCTCAGGTGAAGAACGTGATAGCCGTAAGCTCGGGCAAAGGCGGCGTAGGCAAGTCGACCGTTTCTGCCAATCTCGCCATAGCCCTCGCCATCATGGGCTACAAGGTGGGTCTGCTCGATACCGACATCTTCGGTCCCTCCATGCCCAAGATGTTCGGCGTAGAGAGCGAGCGCCCCTATGCGGTAGAGAAGGATGGTCGCCAGCTCATCGAGCCCATCGAGAAGTATGGCGTAAAGCTCCTGTCCATTGGTTTCTTCGTCAATCCCGACACCGCCACGCTGTGGCGCGGAGGCATGGCCACATCTGCCCTGAAGCAGCTCATCGCCGACGCCGACTGGGGCGACCTGGACTATTTCATCCTTGACACGCCTCCCGGCACATCCGACATCCACCTCACCCTGTTGCAGACGCTGAGCATCACCGGTGCCGTCATCGTATCGACGCCGCAGAATGTGGCTCTCGCCGATGCGCGCAAGGGCATCGACATGTACCGCAACGACAAGGTCAACGTGCCCATACTCGGTCTGGTGGAGAATATGGCATGGTTCACTCCCGCCGAGCTACCCGAGAACCGCTACTACATCTTCGGCAAGGAGGGATGCAAGCAGTTGGCCAAGGAGATGGGCTGTCCGCTGCTCGCCCAGATACCTCTGGTACAGAGCATCTGCGACAATGGCGACGCCGGTACTCCCGCAGTGCTCAACACCGAGAGCCAGACTGGTCAGGCGTTCCTCAACCTGGCCCAGGCGGTGGTGACAGTGACCAACCGACGCAACAAGGAGCTACCAAAGACCCGCATCGTAGACATCAGCAAGAAGTAATCTACACCCCTATACAATACGACAATCCCTGTCTCTCCATCCGATGGATGCCAGAAACAGGGATTGTCATTTCTGCACTGCCGCAATTATCCTTCCTTACCCGACTGCTTGCGGCCTATAGCCTCCTTGGTCTTCTGCTTGAGCATTTCGAGGCGTTCGTAGGCGTGGGTGTGGGTGTGTATAATCTGCAGACGATAGACCACGCAGGTGGCAAAGAAGTATATGGCCACCTGAACCCACAATGCCATATATTCGGTGGTGATGTCGTCGAGCGTACCTCCCATGCTGTTGAGCGTGAGGAAGCCCCTCACACCGAAGGTCGATGGGAAGAGCAGCGACACGCCCTTCCACACGCCGGGGATATTGCTTACGGGCCAGCTGATGCCCGTCATGAAGAGCAGAGGTACCGAGGTAAACACCACCAGCAGCATCACATTCTCGCGATAGCGCACCAGACACGACAGCATCATGCCAAAGAAGATGCAAGCCAGCAGATAGGGCACCATGAGGGCCAAAAGCGGACCACCCTGTGCCATGGTGGTGAAGTGGAAGAAGCGGGGAACGCAGAGGGTGATATAGGCACCCGCCACGGCATAAATCATGAAGTAGCACATCGCCTTTCCCAGCACAATACGGAAGATGCCGTTGTGATGGCTGGTAATGGGCACGAGGTCCTGATAACGGTTGTTCTCGCGGGCGGTACCTGCCGCCAGACCGATGCCCAAGAGCAGCGACTGCTGGAGTATCAGCATGAGCACACCGGGCAGGATGGCGTTGCCATAACCACCCGTGGCATTGAAGATGGGCACCTCGTCGAAGTCGAGCGGACGGGTGGCTATATCTTCATCGCGGGCGGTAAACGAGTTGGAGCCCGCTATCTGTATCTGGCTTCCCATCTCCATCGACACAGCCTGCGCCGACTGGAGTATAGCCTTGTAGGTGAGCATCAGACTCATGTCGCAGTACACGCCCACATGTGCCTGTTCGCCCCGATGCAGTTTCGTGGCGAAGTCTGATGGAAAATAGAGTATGCCGTGGGCCTTCTGGTGCCCCACCACCTCACGCGCCTCCTCGAGGTTGTTGCAGTAGTAAGCCACGCGTACCCCCGAACAGGCATCGACCTTGCGCACAAACTCGCGGCTGTCGTGGCTGTGCGACAAGTCTACTATGGCTACGGGCACCTTGTTGACCACCTCGTTGTTGTATATCCATGAGTAGAGCAAAGGGTAGAACAAGGGCAGGAAGATGAAGAACAACAGCACGCCCTCGTCGGCAAATACCGATCGCATCTCCTTGGCCCAGATATGACACATGTCATAGATGCCTTGTTTGATTTGTGAGATAAGACTATGGTCTCCGTTCATAATCATTTAGGGTATATAGACATATTCCTGCATGGCCCTGCGCAGGTTGCGCACGGTAAACAGCGGCAGCAGCATGAACAGCACCAGAGCCGCGATGTTGATTACGCAGTCGGCAAGGGGGAACGCGTTGAATATGCTTATTTTATATATCATGTAGTAGTGGCGCAGCGGGAAGAGCTGTGCCATGGCTTCTATCATCGAGTCCATGGCGAACACGGGATAGGTGGCTCCGCACACCGAGAAGCTCAGCACCGCCCACAGCGAGCAGATACTCATCGACATACGCAGCGACGGCATCAGTCCGAAGACAAACACGCCGAAGCACTGGCTTGCCACCACCGAGAGGAAGCCATCGAGCAGTATCGGCACCACGCCTCCGGGATGGGGGAAGTCCAATATATAATAGATGTAGAAGTCAAACCCATAGAACACCGTCAGAAAGACGAGCGTATGGGGCAGCAGCTTGCCTGCCAGAGCCACGGGCATGCTGTTGCCCGCCATCTTGAGCCACTCGTGCGAACGCTTGAACTTGAGTTCGGTGCCGATGGAGTATGGGGTGATGAGGAATACAAACAACAGCAGCAGTCCGGGCACCATGATGGTCGAGAGATACACATTGTAGTTGGCCCAGGGGTTGCCTATCATGTGCATGTCGAGGGCTATGGGCTGCAGGAAAGCCTGTATCTCGCGCTCGGTCTTGCCCAGAGCCGACAGCTTAGCCGAGCCTACAGCCGCCGAGCCCAGCGTGCAGATGGTCTTGAGGTCCTTGAAGAGCGTCGAGCCCGCCAGGAGCGTCACCTGGCTGTAGTAGAATGATATCTTGGGCTGGCGTGCCGACACCATGCCGTCGGTGGTACCCTTGGGGATGAGCAGAAAGGCATAGATGTCGCCCTCCTGCACCGCGCGGCGCGCATCGTTGATGTTGGCATAGTGCGCCACCACCTTCGTGGTCTGAAAGGCATCGAGCCGGCGTATCAGCGCCCTCGTTGTGGCGGTATTGTCCTGGTCTACCACTCCCACCGGCATGTTTACAGGCTGTCCCTCGGTCATGAGTGAGGTGAAGAACACCACCACCAGCACCGGGAACACTACCATGCAAAACGCATAGATGGGATTGGAGCGCAGGATGCCACACTCGCGCAGGGCTATCCGATATATCTGCTTTATCATAGTGTCTGTGCCTCTCAGTCTTTACGGATAAGGCTCATACCCGGACGCAGGCCCTCAAACTTGCCCACTGGGCGAGCCTTGACTTCAAATGTCTTGAGGTCATACTGGCCGTTGGTCTTCGTGGCCTTCCACACGGCGTAGCTTCCCTGGTCGTGTATATAGTATACCTTGAGTTCTATGTCCTTGCCGAATGCCGGGCAGTAGGCGGTAAACGTGTCGCCAATCTTCATGCCGCCCAACTGGTCTTCGCGGATATTGAATGTGCCCCATACATCGTTCATCATCGAGATGCTCATGATGGGCGAGCCCAGTCCCACGAGTTCTCCCACCTTGGGATATACCTCGCTCACCTCGCCCTCTACCTGTGCCACCTGCACCGTCTCGCGCAGCAGCGAGCTCACCACATCCACAGCGTTGCTGGCGGCCTGTGCATTCATCGCAGCCACCTCGCGCTCCTGTTTGCGGGCTCCGTTCTTCGCCATTTCATACTGGCTCTCGGCAGCCTTTACCTGTGCTTCGGTCGCCTTGTACGCGGCAAAGGCTTCATCGCGCTTCTGTCCGCTTATGACGCCCTCGTTGTAGAGGTTCTGCATGCGGTTATAGGTTTTCTGGGCTATCTCGCTTGCAGCCTTGGCCTGCTGCATCAGCTGGTAGGCACCCTGTATCTGCTCCTGGCGTGCTCCGGCGTCGGTGAGGTCCTTGAGCGCCTTGGTCGCTTCACCTGTAGCCTCGACCACTCGCTTCTGGGCGTCCATCTCGGGCACCTCGAGTATGGCGAGTGTATCGCCTACATGCACAAAGTCGCCCTCCTTGACTCTGAGTTCTACCACGCGGCCGGGCAGTTTGCTCGACACCCTGTATTCAGACACTTCGACCTCGCCCTGGATAATCTCCGGTTCCTGGCCGAGGGTAAGATAGCCGATGAGGGCCACGATGACCACCACTGCCGTAAATCCTACGACGGCAAGCAGTATGTTGTTATGTTGTGTTTTAGCTGACATAATCGTTTCAGTTTAATATACCTAATGCTTTTTTTACGTTTACTTGCGACAGTTTGACGCCCACCTCGGCGTCTATCTTCTGCGACTGTGCCATCTGCCATGCGGTCTGTGCCGCCATGACATCGGTGACCTCCATCACGCCTTCCTTGAATCCCAGGTTGGCACATCTCAGATTTTCTTCGGCACTCTTCATGTTCTCGTTGGCCATATGGAACCGCTTGAGCGACTCCTTGAGCTTGAACTGGCTCTGTGCCACCTGCAGATTGACCTTCTCGCGCACGTCGCTCAGCTCCATCACGGCTATGTTGGTGGCTGTCTTGGCGGCGCGTATTTTGTAGCTGCTTTCAAACCAGTTCCACACGGGTACCTGTACCAGTACGCCTACGTTCCATACGCCGGCAAACTTGCGTTCAAACCCGTTGAAGACATTGGGGTTGCTCACCATGTATCCGCCGGTAAGTGCCACATGGGGCAGAGCGGCGGCGCGGATGAGGCGGGTGCTCTGGCGGCTCAGTTCAATGGCGTTCTCGAGCATCTGTATCTCTGGGCGCGCAGCATAGGTTGTGTCGGCTGCTTCATAGGTCTCTGTTATGACTGGGGCGAGTGTCTGCACGTTCTCGTCGGCGAGGGTTATCTCCCGGTCCATGGGCAGACCGCAGAGCTGGCAGAGCATCATCTTGGCCAGCGACAGGCCGTCCTCGACCTGGGTGAGCTGCATGTCGGCCTCGTTGACCTTGACATCGACCTTGAGTCCGTCGGCCTTGGTAGCCACGCCCTCTCTAATCATCTTCTTCACATCCTCGCTGAGCTTCTTAACCAGGTCGCGATAGCTCTGGGCCAACTGCTCCTTCTGGCGCAGCGACACCACGAGCCAGTAGGCCTGGTCTATGTCGTAGAGGGTGGTCTGCCGACGCAGTTCGAGGTCGCTGGCAGCCATCTTCTCGCCGATGTCTGCCATCTTGTTGGCTGCGACGATGGCGCCGCCCATAAAGATGGGCTGTCTCACCATGACGGCTCCCGACCAGATGTTCTTGGTGTCGGTGCGGAAGGCGTCGTTGACCGCCTGGCCCAACTTGTTGCCAGCCTCAGCCAACTGTGGCGTGAGCTTGTTGAGCACGCCACCCAACTGCTGTGCCAACTCGGGCGTGATGACGCCCTGCTGAACCAACCCCGTTATCATCTGGGTGATATTGCCACCCACGGCTCCCGTGGCAGTCGTTCCCAGCGACCCGAAAGCGGTCTTCTGGTTGCTGTTGAGCAGCGATATCTCTTTGCTGAAATACTCATAGCCGCCCACGGCATCGACTTTGGGCAGATACTTGGTGCGCATCACCTTGCGGTTGTATCGCGCCACATCCTGCTTGAGCCTTGCCACATTGAGCTGCTTGTTGTTGCGCAGCGCCAGAGCCCGACAACTGTCGAGCGACAGCCCCTGCGCCTGAACCTGTGGCAGCCAGACGGCACATAACATTAAGGATAATAATAGCCTTGTCATTTGCTCTCCTTTTTAGTCTATCGTAACGCTCTTGGAACCTATCATGTTGCCATCGGCGAAGATGCTTGCATGATAGGTGCCTTCGACCAGCGCCTGGGTGACATTCCAGAACAGTGTCACGGGGGTCTCCTGGCCGCCATATTCCACCACCTTCTTCATCGAAGCCTGCAGGGTGCGGTTTTCATAGCTGAATGAACCTGCGCCACCCAGCAGTGTGCCTGTGGGCGATGTCAGTCTTACATATACTGTCTTCATGCCGCTCTGGGCGGTGACGTTCTTGGCGAGTGCGAAGCTCACCTGGATGGCCTTGCACTTCCTTATCTTTCTTGTAGCCCTGCCTCGCTTGTCTAAGGGTGTGACGCTGATGCCTATAGCATCGAGCTGTGCGGCTATAGCGACCTTCTCCGAGAGCGTTGCTTTCTCCGAATTGAGTCCCTCTATCTGTCTGGTAGCCTCTTCATACTGTCCGCGCACACGGGTATTCTCGGCAGTAAGGTTCTGATTGAGTCGGTTGAGCGAGTCTATCTCCAACACATAGTTGCGCAATACGGCGCGCACGGTGGCCAGTTCCTTCTTCAGTCGGGCTATCTCTCTTGCGTCCGACGCTTTGGTATCCTTGAGTTCCTTGAGCAGCTGCTGGGTACGCTCCTGTTCGGCGGTGAGCTGGGCGACGATAGAGTCGTTGTTGATTTTGGTCTTCATCTCACCGTACTGATTGGCAAACTGCTGATACTCGTTCTCCATTTCCCGCTTGTCTATCTCGGCAAGTTCCTGCATAGCCTGGTTTTCCTGCCTCTGTTGGTTGAGGCTGAGAGCGAGATACACTATGCCGCCCACAAGGAGCAGACCTACGACGATTACGGGGATAAGAATTTTAGTCTTCATATATTGCACTGTGAATATTTGTTATGCGCTGCAAAAGTAAGCCAATTATCTGACTTATCAAATAAATCGTCAGACCAAATATATAATAATATGAAAAATTAGCACTTTTGTGGAAAAAAAGGCCAATCATTAATATTTGTTTGCAGTGGGCAGTTGCGGTGTATACCACCACTCTCAGCCCTCTCGGAGAGCCTGTTGCGGGCTCGCTGCCGACCGTCTCGGGCTGGGGGCTGACGGCTGCCGAGACGCCCGCTATCATGACCCTATCCGTGGGGCTGTCGGCGGGGTGGATAGGGGCATACTCGCCTACGCCAACCGTGGTCTGCGGGCTGGTGATTGTGCCGCCAGGCAACGCTATCGGCACTGTTGTCGTCACGATGACCAAGACTTATGGCATCCACCACGTTCGGCGGCGTGCTGACCATCATCATCGGCTCGTGCTTTGCGATACGAGGGCTCGTATCTTATGTCACGTGGGCTCGTGCCTATTGTCACGTGTGCTCGTATCAGAAGGTACGAGCCAGCCCATGCAACCTCCACGCCGCTGTCTGCAGTCGCCTGACTTCTGGAGATACCATCCTGCTCAATAGAGACAATCTCCACGCCGATAGAGGTACCCTCCAGCTTTCCAAAGGTACCCTCCAGCTCGCTAAAGGTACCCTCCAGCTGTCTGGAGGTACTCTCCACGATGCTGGAGACAATCGCGGTGGGCGTCATGCTGGTGAGGGTGGTTGGCACGATGCCTCGGAGAGTGGCAAAAAACTTTTCAAGATTTCGGGATTTTTCCTCCGCCGTTTGGGAGGAAAGTTGTATTTTTGCAAGATAATACTAAGGGTATTGCAAGATAGCTGTATTTTTTGCAAGATAATACTAAGGGTATTGCAAGATAGCTGTATTTTTTGCAAGATAATACCAAGGGTATTGCAAGATAGCTGTATTTTTGCAAGATAATACTCTAAAGTATTGCGAGATGATACTCTGAGAGTGTATGATTAACGACTAAAACATCGAAAGGTCATGAAGATTTTATTTCTGCTTCAGTTTACGAGCCTCTTGTCCATGCTTATCAATGCTATGTTATTGGGCCTTGGCAGCCTCCACGTGAGATGGAAGAACCGTCGTTATGAGCAGTCGCGCTGGATGCTGTTTGCAGCCATGCTGATACTGGCTGCCCACTTCCTGGCGCAGATGACCCTGTCTGTGAGAGCGTCGGGCGCCGACCTGGGTGCAGTGCTCAATCTGCTTGCCTATCCCCCGAGCTTTGCACTGATTGCTTTGTCCATCTACAACATCGAAGCCGTCCACGACAACCGCCGCCGCTTTGTCGCCGGCATCGTCGGGCTTTATGCCCTCATCGTCGTGTGCTACGCCATAGGCTACTGCTGCAACGGCAGCATGCGCATCGGCATGTGGATGTATGTGATGCTTGCCCTCTATATATGCCTTGTAGCCTACTGCATCTATAAGGCATCTCGCCAAATACTGCTCCGCCGCAAGCTGCTCGAGACCCTCACCGCCAACGACATGCTGCCCCATGTGCGCTTTGCCAAGACGAGCGTGGCGGTGCTGTTTGTAGCATTGATGACGATGCCCTTTGTCATCCTCTTCAACAAGATACTGGTCATCTATGCCCCCGTCATCCTGCTCGCCATATTCTTCTTTGTCCTGACATTCAGCAACCTGGGCTTCAACTACGTGCCCACCGAAGAGCTGGTCAACGATGACGAGGAGTCTGCCCGCGCAGCCGGAACCAATGGCACCGGAAGCCCGGCAGCCGCCACCTACAATCTGGCAGCCCTGCCGCCCGAGCGCGAGCGCATCGTCGCCGAGCGCTTGGACAAATGGTGCCAGGACAAGGGCTACCGCGACAGCAATGCTAACATGCTCACCCTCTCGCGCATGCTGCTCATCCCTCGGGCAGAGCTTACCCGCTACTTCGAGCAGAACCTGAAACTGTCGTTCCGTATATGGCTGAGCGAGATAAGGTTCAAGGCGGCACAGGAGATGATGCGCGACTACCCCGACTACAGCAATGATATCATCTCTGCCGAGTGCGGCTTCTCGTCGCGCACCCACCTCTACCGCATCTTCAAGAACCGCGCAGGCTGCACACCCACAGCCTGGAGAGAGAGGGGCTGCCCCATACTGCCGTCGCAGACAGGCGGCAGCGATGCCGACGGCAGTATGTAACCACCGGCGGCTGTAGCCCTCACCCCGACAGCCACCACCAACCACACGACTATGAACAGAATATTATATCTACTACTGGCGCTGTGCTGCTCGATGCAGATACAGGCGCAGAAGGTGGCTTTTGCCGGGGGCAAAAGCTACATGTACAGAGTGTATCTCAAAGACAAGAAGGGCGGAAGCTACTCGCTGCGCCACCCCGAGAAGTTTCTCTCTGCCAAGGCCCTTGCCCGCAGAGAGCGCCAGGGGCTGGCTGTCGACTCTACCGACCTGCCCGTATCATCCAAATACATAGGCACGCTGCGCCACGACGGCTATCAGGTGGTGGGCGGCAGCCGATGGAACAACACCGTGCTCATCGCCTCGCCCAAGGGCGACATCGCCCCCCGGCTCGAAGGGCTCAACTTTGTGACCCGCGTGGTGCGCGTCTTCGAGTCGCCCGACTCGGTGAGTCCCGTGAAGCCCTACGGCGTGGTGAAAGACACGACCAAGGCATCGGAGAGCGTCTATGGCAAGGCGCTGCCCCAGATAGCACAGCTCAACGGCGTGAAGCTGCATGAGGCTGGCTTCCGCGGAAAGGGCATGACCATCGCCATCATCGACGGCGGCTACATGAACTACACCCGTATACCCGCCCTGCGCGGTGTACGCGTGCTGGGCTGTCGCGACTTTGTCTACCCCTACCGCGACAAGATGGAAGACCTCTTGTCTCACGGCACTATGGTGCTGTCGTGCATGGCTGCGGTCGACTCGTTCCGCTACGTGGGCACCGCACCCGAAGCCTCCTACTATCTGCTGCGCTCGGAATACGGCCCCACAGAGAGCCTGATGGAGGAAGACTCATGGGCGATGGCTGCCGAGTATGCCGACTCGGTGGGCGTGGACGTCATCAACTCGTCATTGGGCTACGCCGAGTTTGACGATGCCACCACGAGCCACAAGTATGTGGACCTCGACGGCCGCCGCACGCTCATATCCAACACGGCATCGATGCTGGCCCAGAAGGGCGTGGTGCTGGTGTGCAGCGCAGGCAACTCGGGCCGCGACCGCTGGAAGAAGGTGACGCCTCCGGGCGACGCCATCGACGTGCTCACGGTGGGGGCTGTAGACAGCCACGGCCTGAACACGGTATTCAGCTCTATCGGTCCGTCGCAGGACGGTCGCGTGAAGCCCGACATCATGGCACGGGGCGGCATGGCACGCATCTTCAACGCAGCCGGCGTCAACGGTGGCGCCAACGGCACCTCGTTTGCCTCGCCCATAGCCTGCGGCATGGTGGCATGCCTCTGGCAGGCGCTGCCCGGCAAGACCGCCAAGGAAATCATCAGTCTGGTGCGCAGCAGCGCCGACCGCTATCTCACCCCCGACAACATCTACGGCTACGGCATCCCCGACTTCTGGCGTGCCTACCAACAAGGACGATAACCCATGGCGAGCGAGAGAACCTTCACGCTGCTGGAGCTCAACCACATGGTGCGCGAGACCATCGAACAGCAGATGGACGGCAAATACTGGGTCGAAGCCGAGCTCTCCGACCTGCACGACCGCAACCACTGCTATATGGAGCTCGTGGAGAACGACCCCTTCGGCCCCACCCCTTTGGCCAAGGCCCGTGCGGTGTGCTGGGCCAACCGCTGGACGGCACTGCGCAACAAGTTTGAACGCCAGACCCAGCAACAGCTGCGGCCTGGCATCAAGGTGAGGATGATGGTAACGCCCACCTTCCACGAAGCCTACGGTTTCGCCTACCAGGTGAGCGACATAGACCCCGACTACACCTTGGGCGACATCGTGCGCAAGCGCATGGAGATAATCCGTCAGCTCAAGGAGTCAGGCATCTTCGACCTCCAGCGCGAACTCGTGCTGCCCCGCTTTGCCCAGCGCATAGCCGTCATCTCCAGCGCCCAGGCTGCCGGTTATGGCGACTTCTGCCACCAGATAGACGACAACAGCTACGGGCTGTCGTTCAGCCACGAACTCTTCGCCGCCATCATGCAGGGCGAACAGGTGGAGCAGAGCGTGATAGCCGCGCTCGACCGCATCAATGCCCGCATAGACGAGTTTGATGTGGTGGTCATCATCCGTGGCGGTGGCGCCACCACCGACATGTCGGGATTCGACACGCTGGCGCTGGCAGAGAACGTGGCCAACTTCCCGCTGCCCATCATCACCGGCATAGGCCACGACCGCGACGAGTGCATACTGGACATGGTGTCATATATGCGGGTGAAGACACCCACAGCGGCAGCCGCCTTCCTCATAGACCATCTGAGCGAGGTCTATACCGCCCTCGTCAGCGCCCGCGAGCGCATCAGCCGTATCGCCGAGCGCCATCTCGCCTACGAGAAGATGAGGCTCAAGCAGCTCGCCGACCGCATCCCTACCCTCTTTGCCCTGACCCGCGAACGGCAGACCAAGCGCATAGACGCCCTCGCCCACAGGCTGGACAGTGCCGCAACCCAACGTTTGGAGCGCGAGCGCCACAGGCTGCAGCTCGTGGCCCAGCGCGCCCAAGCCCAAGACCCCATACACATCCTGCGCCGGGGCTACAGCATCACGCTGCACAACGGTCATGCCCTGCGCAGTGGCGATGAACTGGCCGACGGCGACATCATCGAAACACGACTGGAACAAGGAACCCTGAAATCAGAGATAAGGAAATGAGCAAGCAAATGAATTACGAAGAAGCGATGGCAAGACTGGAAACCATCGTGCAGCAAATGGAACAAGGCGAGCTCGACATCGACTCGCTCGCCAAGCAACTCACCGAAGCCAAGAAGCTGATCGCCCTGTGTGAGGCCAAGCTCACTGCTGCCAATGACAAAATAGACAAAATATTGGCAGGATAACAACTTTTTGCTACAGATGGTTGGCAAAGCAACAAATATTGTTTACTTTTGCACCCTGACAAGTAGAACGAATACTAAAACGATAGTAAAATGAAAGAATTAGATTGGGCAAATCTCAAGTTCGGCTATCTGCCGACCGATTACAATGTGCGCTGCAACTACCACAATGGCAAGTGGGGCGAGATAGAAATCAGTTCTGACCCCAACATCAACCTCTCAATGGCAGCTTCCAGCCTGCACTACGGACAGGAAGCCTTTGAGGGTCTGAAAGCCTACCGCTGTCCCGACGGCAAGGTGCGCGTATTCCGCGTGGAAGAGAATGCAGCCCGCCTGCAAAGTACCAGCCGCGGCATCATGATGCCCGAGGTTCCCACCGAGCTCTTTGTAGAGATGGTTGAACGCGTGGTACGCCTCAACCAAAAGTATATCCCCCCCTATGAGAGCGGCGCCACTCTCTATATCCGCCCGCTGCTCATCGGCACCACGCCCTGCGTAGGCGTGCATCCCGCCGAAGACTATCTGTTCCTCATCTTCGTTACCCCCGTAGGCCCTTACTTCAAGGGTGGCTTCTCTGCCAACCCCTACGTCATCATGCGCGACTACGACCGTGCCGCTCCCCTCGGCACCGGTATCTATAAGGTGGGTGGCAACTATGCCGCTTCGCTCAAGGCCAACCACATAGCCCACGAAAACGGCTACGCCTCTGAGTTCTATCTCGACGCCAAGGAGAAGAAGTATATCGACGAGTGTGGTGCCGCCAACTTCTTCGGCATCAAGGACAACACCTATATCACTCCCAAGTCGACAAGTATCCTGCCCTCTATCACCAACAAGAGTCTGATGCAGATAGCCGAAGACCTGGGTATGAAGGTAGAGCGACGCCCTATTCCCGAGGAAGAGTTGGAGACATTTGAAGAAGCAGGAGCCTGCGGTACCGCAGCCGTCATCTCGCCTATCTCTCACATCGACGACTTTGAGACCGGCAAGAAATACTTCTTCGGCAACGAGCCCGGCCCATGGTCGAAGAAGCTCTACGACACCCTCCGCGGCATCCAGTACGGTATACTGGAAGACAAGCACGGATGGACACGCGTGATTATCGAGTAAGAACGCAACCATACAGAAAAAGCGCAGCCCCTCACGGACTGCGCTTTTTCTGTATAACTGTACAATACGATGCTCCTTCAGTATAATGATATACGCAACGCTCTAAACGACACTTCCACTGAGTGCATTATTGTTGTTTAGTGACAATATCATCATTGACAACGCTCGAAACTCCCCTGCGCTGCTGGAATCTCTTACCCAAATTCCACGTCACCGAGAGAGTAATGTTGTTGGCATAACTCTTTTGGAATGTGCGCTGATACATATCTCGGAAGTGGTAATTGGTATGCGACGTATAGAAATAGACCAGAGAATTGGTAAAACTGAGTTTGAAGTCCAACTGGTTGTTACAGGTGCTCTTAGTAACCGAAACATAGAGATTAGGATTCTGCACATGCGTATAACTGAGTTCATAAGTCTTGGGAGTAAGGTTGGCACTCAGAGAATACATCCATCCCTTGGTGCTAAGATAGCTGGTATTGAAGGTAGCGGAATATCCCCAACCCTCGGATGGAATGATTAATGTGTTGCGCTCCAGTTCTGGCTTGATAGCATATCTCTTGTAAAATCCTTTGAGACTTATTGAAATATTCATGCGGTTCTTACACAGTCTGTTCATCAAGTATACAGACAGTGAAGCCTCATCACATTTGCCAATGTTGTCGTAGGTGCTGACATTGTAGTCCTCGGGATTGACAAATATCTGGTCTATGATATTAGAGGTATGTATATAGCTTGCAGTCGTAATGAGATAAGCCTTCTTGATTTGCTTGCGGAACGAAACGGACATATTGTCGCTGTTTTGAGCGCGTAGAGCTTCATTGCCGACCACAATATTGTATACATTCTGAAACAGGGAGTCGGTATTGAGGTAATCTATACTTGGTCGGGTTGTCTTGCGCTGGTATGAGGCTGTCAACGTTCCCTTTTTCCCCATATTGTAGTTCAACCGCAATGACGGCTGAAAGGAGAAAACTCGCTTGGGCCCCATATTATCACTCTCACCCTTGAGTATAAGATACGAAGAAAGTGCCTTGCCGTATGAATGATAGTCTGTAAGGTATACCTGCTGCATCGAATAGTCATTGCGCCCATTGGCATAAGACATATTCTGGCGGTAGGTGTTACGGAGACCAAAAGTAACATCGTGCGAACCACCCCAGAGTTTCAGTCTGCTCTCGATATTGGCTTCTCCTGTATATTCGCGCATGGCAGCCTTATAATTGTAGTCAGGGAGAAGGTCGTAAACGTACTTGTCTCTGTAATAGAGGAAATTACCCTTTACATTTATCTTGTTGCGGTCGTTTATACTATAACTACCATTGGCATAGCTGCCATAAGATTCAAGAGTCTCTTTATACTTGCGATGAGTATCATCACCCTCCGTGTCATTGATGAAATCGGAAGACTTAGTGGGGTAACCATAGTGATAGCCACCGAGAGTCATCGTAAACCTCTTGGTAGGATACCAACTGAGAGAGATACGCTCTGCCTGCTGCTTGATACGAATGTCTCTCTGGATGGTCATCTTCTGAGACGGGCTATACGGCAAAGATGGTATGCGACACACCTCGGTATAAGATTTTTGGCTATGCTGATTATAGGATATCAATCCAGTAATATCCCAATGCTTATTCTGAAAGGCGAAATGGTCAAATGTACCCCACAAAGACCGTATCATACCTCCTGTGGCAGAGATGCTACCAAAAATTTTTGGCTGTTCGTGCCGTTTCTTGATAATATTGATTTCTCCAGCGAAACGCTCGTCGTCGTCCTTGGTCACTTCGCGCACTTCCACCTTTTCAATATCACCGGCATAAAGAGCCTTCAAGTCTTCGGCACCGGCAATGACGCCATTGATTTTAATTCGGGTCTTCTGGCTTTTGCCTGCCAGGGAGTAGCTGTCGTTGAAGGCTACCACGCCAGGCAAAAAGGCAAGTGCCTTGTTAGCCTTTGTCGTTTTAAGAAGCCCTCGGGTGTCAATAGTATATACCGATTTCTCTGCATTGTTTTTGCCTATGGGGCGGTAAGCAATCACTTCCACCTCTTTGATTTTCTGCACTTTGTCGCGCAAGGTCAGCCGGACAATGCTGACGGTATCAGAAGCGTTAACAGGTACTATGGTATCAAGGTTCTCATAGAATTTACTTTTTATCGTCACTGCTACGTTGTCACAAGTAGCCTCCTTAGAGGAATAGCTGATTACAGCCATTCCCTTGGGATCAGTCTTCACCCCCTTGGCAACTCCACAATAATCTGATTTTATCGCTATGCCTTGCAGGGCAACTCCTTGCTCGCTCGTAACATGAAAGGTGATGCGCTTTTGGGCATTAACTGCCATGCAGAGCGACATAAACATAAGCAAACATCCCCATCTGAGATGGCTAATACAATTGCAATTTGAAAGTGTACGATTTCTATCCATATTCCTATCGTGAGTTTCTCCACCTTTATAATACATTGTTCATTAATAACTCCATACATTTCCAATGTGTCAAGACGCATTGTCCATATTTGATTCAATTACAATTCTACCGCTGATTTAACGATTTCTTTAGGCTAATAGTCCCTACAGAACGTGACCTATATACGAGAACGTCACAAATGCCTCATACGACAAACTACTGGATGACATTCATTCGTTTTCGATTTCTCTCAGCATTTGGATTGCAGGTAAATAATTTTGTGCAACAGCCTTCTTTAGCCAGGAAAAACCTTTCTTTTTCTGTGGGGTCTCAAAAGCAGATATATACAAATCTGCTAATAACATTTGAGCTTCTGCATTACCCCGCTTGGCTACATAGATTAGTAAGGATTCTGCCTCACAGAGTAATCTGTGTACACGTATCGAACAGAAAGGAGGATATTCATCCTCTAGCCCAGGCATTTCAGGAGGATAGTTATTAATCGCTTCTCGTATAATATCCTTAGCCCTCATCAATTGCTTTTGTTCTTCTGATAATTGTTGCATAAAAGCATCATCTACACAAACGAGAATCGTCTTAAAACAATCAAGTGCTTTGAATAAAAAGTCGTTATCCGCAATTATAATTGTATCAATACCGAATGTCTTTAAGCCATTGGTAACTCCTGCATAATTGAATAGCGTACATCTATCCTTTTCTTTCGATAGGGAACCATGCATATAGAGATTACGTAGTAACCTATAAAAAGAGTTGGCATACTCTACATTTTCTTCTATACAAGTTATCTCTTCTCCGTACTTTGTCTTATATGCTTTAAGAATTGAATCAAGTATTTGTGATGGCAGGGTGGCATTATTTGCTATATTATAATACAGGACAAATTCGTTGAGCATTGTCTCATAGTATGAAAAAATCGCGCAAAACAGGATCTTTCTGCTTTCCGTCATCAAACACGACGACATTTCCTCAACATCATTAAAACCATTCAAGATAGTATGATAGACATCATAATCTCCATCGGAATTATTTTGCGCCAATCGGTCAGCTTCTTCCTTTGTCTGTTTTAATAGCGTTTGGTATCTGTAAGCTATATCCGTTATCATATGTGATAAAATCCCATATTGGGTTTCTATCATCGCCCTAATATTTGTATATCCTTTAGCAAACATTTGTTTCCGTTATTAAAATCCTAATAAATCGTAGTCAACACCAGAACCAGGGTAATCGCCTTCCATTCCATCTGTTAGTGCATCCCAACGTTCTGCATCATAATTATGATAAGTATCATTGCAATAATGCTGCTCTATACGTGTCCTTTCGTAGGAACCATCTTTGTTGAACACATATTGATATTCGTTACTCTCAAGATATACTTTACCATTTTTAAATGCCCTAATGGAACTCTCTTTAATCTTATCATCCTCTATTTTAATTTCAAATAGTAGATGCCCGTCTAAATCGAAATAACCATATTGCTGTTGTGTTGTTTTAAAAGCGATAGCATTGTCATTAAGAGTATCTGGAAATATTTGGTATTCAACAGAAATACAAGGAGAACACATAATCTTCTCATTTTTCAGATCAAAGACTCCTTGAAGATTGTTTTTAACAATTATGGCTCTACTACCTCCAACCCCTTTCTTTTTAATAGCATCAAACTCTATTCTTGTAATAGGAGCAGGAACAGGATTTTTAAATCCCTCAATGTTGATGTTTTTATTTCTACTAATTATTCCCCATTTATTGTTTTTTCTGACAATATAACAGTTTGAGCATATGTCAATTTCATCAAACCATGGATAAAGTATCATATTGTAGTTCTTATCTGTGATAAATAAAAGTCCATCTTTCCTCCGTAATATATATAAACCTTCAAAAAAGTTCACATAAGTACATCCTTTGGGAAGAAATTTCCATAATTTTAAATCTTTTCTGTAATGGATTTCAGTGACCATACTATCGTCATAAAAACATGTTAT
>NZ_NPJL01000061.1:0-603 GCF_002251325.1 Prevotella sp. P4-67 | reverse complement strand
TTAATGATATGCCAAGTGACCCCAATGACCCAACTAGAGTGAATGAAAATACTATCAATTATATTGAACCAATAGAAAATGATATTAATAAATATACAATATATTAACAAGAGTTATGAAAAAGGGAATATACATTATTATCGTATTCGCAACTTTTTGGTGCGGTGTTTTAGTAAGCAATATATCAAAGGTTAAAAACAATAGGTGCAAAACAAACTATGTCTATATAGGGGAAAAACCAAGTAATATCATCAATTTCAGGGGTAATATCAAAGACATAAGTTATGTCAAAGACTATGATCCCTTAGGCGTGTATAATCAAACTAAAGGTATGATTGAATCGCCTGAAATGGCATACACCATAGCAGATTGTATCCTCGCAGCCAAATATGGGAGGAAAGAGATGGATGATGAGAAGCCTTATAGCATAACCCTTTTGGGTGGGAGGTTTTGGGTAATCACAGGAACCCTAAAAAGTGCCAAAGGAGGTGTTGCTCATATTGTATTGAAAAAAGATGACGGGCAAATACAGACCATATATCATGATAAATAATAACCCAAATTCGGGTTAATAAAAAAGTAATATAGAAGAGTTTGTAACTG
>NZ_NPJL01000060.1:0-60682 GCF_002251325.1 Prevotella sp. P4-67 | reverse complement strand
CGGAGTATATTCTTTTTTTCGTGGTAAAGTTAGTAAATATTTATGAATCAAGCATATACAAAGCTATTTTTCTAATGGCGGTCATTAGAAAATGACAAGAAACTTTTTCTAATGACCGATTTGGGTTAATCGCCAGATAACCAAAGGCATGCATAGCGAAAGCGTGGACAGTGCCGGCGGGCAGACAGGCTTGATCGGAACCAGCAGAGACATGCTCGGCATCGGCAGAGACATGCTCGGCATCGACAGAGACATGCTCGGCATCAGCAGAGACATGCTCGACATCGGTAGAGACATGCTCGGCACCGACAGAGACATGCTCGGCATCGACAGAGACATGCTCGGCACCGACAGAGACATTCTCGGCATCGACAGAGACATGCTCGGCATCAGCAGAGACATGCTCGACATCGGTAGAGACATGCTCGGCACCGACAGAGACATGCTCGGCATCGGCAGAGACATGCTCGGAAGTCGGACATGCAGAAACAATAATCCCCATAGAGGCAGGCAGTACCTACATCTATGGGGATAACGGTATAGGGTGAAACCTAAAGACGGCTATTCGCTCACTTCAAAGTAGCTCTCCAACTCGCTCTCGGCGCTACCTCCCTCATTGGGCAAGTCCTTGATAATCTGGCCATGCTCCAAGAGAGCCACTCGCGTAGAGATGTCGATGGTGTGCTGCAGATTGTGGCTGCTCACCAGTATGGTGGCATGCTCCTGGGCGGCATAATCAACAAGGAGTTTCTTGAGCAGTATCTGGCTTGACGGGTCGAGGAAGTTGAACGGCTCATCGAGAATGACGGTCTTTGGGCGGCTGAGCAGGGCTGAGACGATGCCCACCTTCTGCTTGTTGCCGGCAGAGAAATCGCGTATGTACTTCTTCTGCCCCATCACCTCGCCAGCCATAAAGCGCTCAAAGCCTGTCAGCCGTTCGGCAACCTGGTCGCGGCTCATGCCGTTGACCTTGCCGACAAACTCGAAATACTCTTCGGGGGTAAGGAAATCGATAAGGAAACCCTCGTCAATATAAGCTCCTACACCCGCTTTCCAGTCTTCGCTCTCGGCAGGGTTGGCTCCATCGATGGTGACCGAACCCCGGTCGGCGTCGAGCAGGTCAAGGATAAGTCGGAAGAATGTGGTCTTTCCGGCACCATTGTTGCCGACGAGTCCGAGGACATCTCCGTCGTTGATAACAAACGACGGGATGTCTACTGCTATCTTTTCGCCGAATTGCTTCAGCAAGTCTTTGGCTTCAATCATATTATCGGAGATTGCGTCCGTGGCAATTCTTGAACTTCTTGCCCGAACCGCAGGGACATGGGTCATTGGGACGTGGCATCTTCTGAGCTACGAAAGGCGTGTGGTTGACCTGGTCAGCTCCCTCACGGGTATCGCGCTGAGCAGCGCTGCGCTGGGCCTGCTCGTCGAGGTCCATCTTCTGCTCATTGTAACGCTGGGAACGCTCCTCGGGGGCTGCCTCCTGTACAGGCTGCTGCAACTCGGGCACCTGACCACGCATGAGGACTGAGGCCACACGGTTGTTGAGGTCGTCGATCATGGCATCCCAGAGCTTGGCACTCTCGAGCTTGAACACGAGAAGCGGATCTTTCTGCTCGTAAGTGGCGTTCTGCACACTGTGGCGCAACTCGTCGAGCTGGCGAAGGTGCTCCTTCCACTCGTCATCGATGGTATGGAGGACGATATACTTCTCAAACTCCTTGACCACCTCCTTGCACTCAGAGGTATAAGCAGCGTTGAAGTTGCAAGGTATCTGGTAGATATGGCGGCCATCGGTCACTGGAACGGCAATGCGCTCGATGCGGTCGCCATGGGCCTGATAGAGGTCGCTGATTACGGAGTAGGCAATGCTCTGCATACGCTCGTTCTTGCGCTTGAATGAAGCCATAGCCTCCTGGAATGCGCGCTCAGCCAAATCATCGCGCTTGCCGGCGAGAAGTTCTTCCTCGGTGAAGGGGCACTCCATGGCAAGAACCTTAAGGAAGCCTTCCTTGCAACCTTCGTAGTCGTTGTTCTCGATGATAGACACGCAACGATCCCAGATGATGTTGGCGACATCCATACCGATGCGCTCACCCATCAGTGCATGACGGCGCTTGTCGTAGATAACAGTACGCTGCTTGTTCATCACATCATCGTACTCAAGCAGGTGTTTACGGATACCAAAGTTGTTCTCCTCGACCTTCTTCTGGGCATACTCGATGGCGCGCGACATGATAGGCGACTCGATACGCTCTCCGTCCTCAATCTTCATGCGGTCCATAATCTTGGCGATACGCTCGGAAGCGAAGAGGCGCATGAGTTTGTCTTCGAGAGATACATAAAAAACAGACGAACCGGGGTCGCCCTGACGGCCGGCACGACCACGCAGCTGGCGGTCTACACGACGGCTCTCGTGGCGCTCGGTACCGATGATGGCAAGACCACCAGCAGCCTTGACCTCGGGGGAGAGCTTGATGTCGGTACCACGACCAGCCATATTGGTGGCAATGGTCACGGCGCCCAGTCCATTGACGCTCTGTCCGGCTTGGGCCACGATGTGGGCCTCACGCAAGTGGTTCTTGGCATTGAGCACCTCGTGGGGTATCTTGCGAAGGGTGAGCATACGGCTCAGCAACTCGGAGATTTCTACCGAAGTGGTACCCACCAGACAGGGACGTCCGGCGTTGCGCATCTCCTCGATTTCCTCGATGACGGCACGATACTTCTCGCGGTTGGTCTTGTAGAGACGGTCGTCCATATCGATACGTGCGACAGGACGGTTGGTAGGTATCTCGACAACATCGAGCTTGTAGATATCCCAGAACTCGCCTGCCTCAGTAGAAGCAGTACCGGTCATACCGGAGAGCTTGTGATACATACGGAAGTAGTTCTGCAGGGTGATAGTGGCAAAGGTCTGGGTGGCAGCCTCAACACGGACATGCTCCTTGGCCTCAACAGCCTGGTGGAGACCATCGCTCCAACGGCGACCCTCCATGATACGGCCTGTCTGCTCATCAACAATCTTGACCTGGCCATCGATAACGACATACTCGTCATCCTTGTTGAACATGGTGTAAGCCTTGAGCAACTGCTGGAGAGTATGCACGCGCTCACTCTGCAATGCATAGTGGGCAAGCAACTCGTCCTTCTTGTCCAGGCGCTCCTGGTCGGAGATACCGGTCTGGCTCTCAAGCGCAGACATCTGAGAAGTGATGTCGGGCAATACAAAGAGCTTGTCATCATTGACCTGGGCGGCGAGCCATGCAGTTCCCTTATCGGTAAGGTCGGCACTGTTGAGCTTCTCGTCTACCACAAAATAGAGAGGCTTGACGGCCTCGGGCATACGGCGGTTGTTGTTCTCCATATACATCTCCTCGGTACGCTGCAAACCAGACTTGATGCCATCCTCAGAGAGATATTTGATAAGTGCCTTGTTCTTGGGAAGAGCCTTGAAGGAACGGAAAAGAGCGAGGAAGCCCTCAGCCTGCAACTCCTGAGCCTTCTTGGCATCAGCCTCTTTCTCTGCGGCGCTGATTTTCTGGCGTGCCTCGGCAAGGAGTTCGGTAGCCTGCTTGCGCTGAACTTCATAGAGACGCTCAACGAGGGGCTGGAACTGCTCGAACATCTGGTCGTCGCCCTTGGGGATAGGGCCAGAGATGATAAGTGGGGTACGGGCATCGTCAATCAACACCGAGTCGACCTCATCGACGATGGCGTAGTTGTGGCGGCGCTGCACAAGGTCGGCAGGCGAAACAGCCATATTGTCACGCAGATAGTCGAAGCCGAACTCATTGTTGGTACCGAAGGTAATATCAGCCTGATAAGCCTTGCGACGGGCCTCAGAATTGGGCTGGTGCTTATCGATACAATCTACACTAAGTCCATTGAACATATAGAGTGGGCCCATCCACTCGGAGTCACGCTTGGCCAGGTAGTCATTGACGGTCACCATGTGTACACCATTGCCGGTGAGCGCATTGAGGAATACTGGCAGAGTAGCCACAAGAGTCTTACCCTCACCAGTAGCCATCTCGGCAATCTTACCCTGATGGAGGGCGATACCACCGAAAATCTGCACATCGTAGTGTACCATATCCCACTTCACCTTGTTACCTCCGGCTGTCCACACGTTGTGGTAAATGGCCTTGTCGCCATCGATGGTGATAAAGTCGTTGGCAGGATTGGCAGCCAGTTCACGGTCGAAGTCGTTGGCAGTAACCACAGTCTCCTCGTTCTCGGCAAAGCGGCGGGCGGTATCCTTGACGATGCTATAGGCAATAGGCATAACATCGTTGAGAGCCTTTTCATACTTCTCGAGCGCGTCCTTCTCAAGACTGTCTATCTTGTTGAAAATCTTCTCACGCTCATCAATAGGAGTTTCCTCGATGGTGGCACGCAACTTGGCTATCTGCTCTTTCTCAGTCAGGGCAGCATCCTGCACATACTTCTGTATCTCCTTGGTCTTGGCACGCAGTTCGTCGTTGCTCAAGGCCTTGATGGCAGGGTACGCTTCCTTTACCTTTTCTACAAGGGGCTGGATGAGTTTCATGTCGCGGGTGGACTTGTCTCCAAACAGCGACTTCAGAATTTTGTTGAAATTCATTGCTTATATTATTTTATTTATTATCTTGATAATCATGTGCAAAGGTACGAATATTTTCGTACAATTATGCACTATTTGCCGTATTTTAATCACACGCAGTGATGTCTGCAATCATTTTTGTGCCATACTGCAAGGGCTCAAGCGCCTACACTTACATATCTATCGATGCAGGCACCCGCAAAGACACCTTGGGAATGGCTATAATAAACAAGGGGAAAACAAAGCCTGTAACCTCTGTCGACGTCACGGCATTGCCGCCGACAGAGGTTGCAGGAAAAACGTCAGAACAAGGGTTCTGACTTACAGGCATTGGGAGCCCGGATGCGTATGGCCTTGGCAATGGTGGGTGCGATATGCTCCACGCTTACCGGGGTATTGATGTGCTCTGCCGGGGTTCCGGCGCCATAGAATATGATGGGGAACGGCACAAACGAAGCACGACAAGTGTAGCGTTCCTGATTGTCTTCGTTATACAACTGCCAACCTGGAGCCACCTCGACCACAATGTCGCCGCTGATGGCGGGATGATGGCCGTTACGCAGTTTGCGTGTATCGCCGCCCGCATTGAGAAGGCTGTTGGTGGTATAGACATCGCGCACTCCCGAGTTCTGGATAAGGAACTCCTGACAACGCACCAGCACCTCGCTCTGGCTGATACGTTTCTGCTCTATCAGCTTGTGATTCAGATAGATTTCGTTGTGATAACAGGCTTCAACATATCTACCCTGGCCATAAACAGCACCGAGATAGATGTTGAGCAGATTGGCGGTACGGTTGATGTAGAACGTGCCGGTGGGCACATTGTATTTGGAATAATCTACATTCTCTTCATCGGTATAGCCCGTGCTGGTCACCACAAACAGCACATGCTCCTTACCTACCTGTTTCTCGATGCCAGCCACAAGGTCGCCCAGCAGTTGGTCGAGCTTGATGTACACGCCCTCCATATCTGTCTGCCAGTTGGCTGCGCCGCGCCCTTTGGCAGAGAGCGTTACGGCGAGATAGTCAGTCACGGCATCGCGCCCCATAGCCTGCTCCACC
Source organism: Prevotella sp. P4-67 (assembly GCF_002251325.1). Taxonomy (NCBI): domain Bacteria; kingdom Pseudomonadati; phylum Bacteroidota; class Bacteroidia; order Bacteroidales; family Prevotellaceae; genus Prevotella; species Prevotella sp. P4-67. The sequence goes on along the minus strand of NZ_NPJL01000060.1, from coordinate 55,032 downwards.
ACGCAAGCCTGAGCTGCATGGGCTACGGCAAGGTTCTTGGTGCGGTCATCCGACGCGCGCTGCGAATAGACGGCATTGTAGGCATTGAGCCACTTATGCGCCTTCTGCGGATAATAGGCCGAGGTGGCAAGCACGCCACGGTTGTCGTCGACCCACACGGCTCCGTCGGCAGCATGACCGGCAGAGAGGACGGCGGCATCACGGCTGAAAGCGAGGGCATAGACGAGCGCAGAGCCGCCAGTAGCCACCTTGAGCTCGTCGCCTATGGTAGAAGTGGAAAGCAGGCGCGGCGAAGTACCCACCTTGCTGTCTGCCACGCAATAGACGGGGCGCAGCGTGGCTCGGTCAAGCCATTGCGAGCTTACTATATTATTATAATAAGGTGTAGTGCCCGAACTGATAGACGCCACAGCCGAGGCACGGTCAATGGGAAGAAAGTCGTAGCTTGCGGCCTCATAGACACGCCCTTCGGACAGAAGTTTCTTGAATCCGTCGGGACCGTAGAGAGGAGCGAAAGCCTGTATATAATCAGTACGCAACTGGTCGATGGTGATATTGACCACGAGGCGGGGCGCCGGCTGCAGCCGCTGGGCCGAGGCGGTAGCTGAGAGTGCGAGCAATATCGCTGTCAGACATTTATTCATGCGGTTGTTTGTTTTGTTCGTTTACACCAGTTATAGAGTACTGCAACTCTAAACAGCAAAGATAATGCCAAAGTCCATATTGCTGCATCATATTTTTGCCAAATGCCCATAAAAAGTGACAATGCCAGTGACCCGGCTATCACCCACAGCCATCTGCCGAACTGGCGGCGTCGCAGTGAACGCACTACGGGCCAGAGGGCTATAAGGCAGAGCGGAGAGAGTATCAGTATCTGGAAATTAAGGCTCACCGTGGGATGCTGCGAGAAAATCATGGCTGTCAGGATGATTCCTCCCACACCCGTAGCGAGAAGCCACAGGATGTCGAGCCCATAGAGGATGCGGCGGGTGCGCCACTCGATGATGGTGACGACAATCATGACCATCAGCACCGCAAGGGCCACAGCCATAGGAGGCATCGCCGCCGCAAAGCCAGACTCTGCATCTTGCTTTTCAGCCAGTTGCGACAACGATGGTTCATAGAGCATACGACTGTCTGAGACCAGCTTGCGACGCTCACCAGAGGGAAGCCGCAGATAAGCATCTTCAAAATCCTCGCGCAGACTGTCGGGCAGGAACTGACGCTCAGCCATAGAGACTTGCCGGTCGGCTTTGACACCGAGGAGCAAATCATTGCCCAATCGGCTCCAGGGATAGTCTTCATTCCACTGGTGAAGCATAGTGCGGAAGGTCACACCGTCAAGGTTGCGCTGAGGATATTCTATGTCGCAACCCAACTGACCCACAATGACATCGCGGGCCTTGGTCGTACAGTTGTTATAGAAGAAATTATAACGATAGGTACGGTTTTCAGGCAGATAATTGCGGGCAAGGGCTTCACCGATGGCACGCTTCTGCTCAGCGGTGAGGTTAAGGGTCTGCTGGTAGACCCAACGGCCTTCATACTGATACTCGCGCATGAAATAATCGAAAGGCGTGATGCCCATCTGATAATCAGTAAGTCCAAAGACGAACCTCAGGACAAAATAGTCCTGATTGAAAGAGAACATACCGTAATTGATGACCATATCCTCGCCCGTGCGATGGTCGGTATAACGGATGGCTGTATGGCCGTAGAGCGAATAGACCTCGTCGCCCGGCCCACAGGTAAGCAGCGCGATGTCCACCGAATCGGCAGACTCTACAGCCCTACTGGTAACGCATGTCAAAGACACCAAAAATGTCAACAACACGGTCTTCAAAAATGTATTAAAATGTTTCACAGTGCAAAAATAGCTTGTTTTTTGGACTTTTCGTATCATATTTCAATTTTTTTCGATAATTTTGCACGCTATACAACACATACGTTAATGAAAAGAATAATTCTTAGCATAGCCCTTATGGGTTTAGCGGTACTGAATATAACGGCACAGAGTGGCACCAACTCTCCTTATAGTCAGTTTGGATTGGGCTTGTTGGCCGACCAGTCGAGCGGATTCAACCGCGGTATGAACGGATTGGGCCTGGGATTTCGCGAGCACAATCAGGTCAATTATCTCAACCCCGCCTCTTACTCTGTTATCGACTCACTTTCTTTTATCTTCGATGTGGGAATAACAGGCCAGATAACCAACTTCAATGAGAATGGCAAGAAGCAAAACGCCAACAACGCCGACCTTGAGTACATCGTGGCCGGTTTCCGCGCGTTCAAGAACCTCGGCGTCAGCTTCGGTATCATTCCCTTCACCACCGTGGGTTACAACTACGGCACTTCCTCCTATGTAGGCAACCAGATGACCGTGATGTCTTCCAATACCTATTCGGGTAGCGGCGGTGTACATCAGGCATATTTTGGTGCAGGTTGGCGCCCCATCAAGTACTTATCCATCGGTGCCAACATCTCTTATCTGTGGGGCAACTACGACCGCTCGCTCGTAAACCGCTACAGCGACTCGTATGCCAACACCTTGGCACGTTATTTCTCTGCCGACATACGCAGCTACAAGCTCGACCTGGGCGTGCAGGGCATACTGCCGCTGAGCAAGAAGAATACCCTCACCGTAGGTGCCACCTATAGCCCCGGACACAAGCTCAACGCTGACCCCGAGTGCATGGTCATCTCGACCAACACCCAGCAGGCCGTAGCCGACACCACCCGTTATAGCATCACCAATGGTTTGTCTATCCCCGACATGTTCGGTGTAGGTATCGCCTTCAACCACGACAACCAGTGGAAGGTGGGTGTCGATTATACCTGCCAACTCTGGGGCGACATCCAGTTCCCCGAGTTCTCTGTAGAGAACGGCGTGTCTCAGTTCACGCTCAAGAACTCGCTCAAAGACCGCCAGAAGATTACCGTTGGTGGCGAATACTGCAAGGCTGAGTATGGCCGCAGCTTCTTCCAGCGCATCAAGTATCGCGTCGGTGCATCCTACGCCACACCCTATGTCACCGTCAACGGCCAGGACGGCCCCAAGGAGGTCAGCGTCAGTGCTGGTTTCGGCCTTCCCATCGTCAACGCCTACAACAACCGTTCTTACCTGAACATCAGCGGCCAGTGGGTTCGCTCCACAGCACCAGGTTACATCAAGGAAAACATCTTCCGCATCAATATCGGCCTCACTTTCAACGAGCGTTGGTTCGCCAAGTGGAAGGTTGATTAATATAGAGGTATAAAAAGACTTACAGTGTCAAGACGCTTAACCATCATCTCGCTGCTTGCAGCCCTTTTCTGCATCTCCTGTCAGGAACAGCAAGAGCACACAGCTCCCGCCATCAATCCCCGCGATTCGGTGGCGATGATGATATCCTATGGCGTCAACACGCTCATTTCCGACTCGGGTGTCATCAAGTACCGCATTGTCACCGAGAGATGGGAGGTCAACCAGAACCGCAAGCCCTCGCGATGGATATTCGACAAGGGACTGTTTCTGGAGCAGTTTGACCAGCGTTTCCATGTAGAGTCCTACATCCAATGCGACACTGCCTATTATTATGATGAAAGCCGACTGTGGGAACTGCGCGGTAGAGTACATATACTTACCAACGACGGACTGCGTTTCTCCAGCGAGCAGCTCTATTGGGATGAGCTCAGACACGAGCTCTACTCCCATGTCTACTCCAAGCTGGTTACCCCCGAGCGCGAGATTGAGGGCAGCTACTTCCGCAGCGACGAAAAGATGACGAAATACTACATATCCAACAGCAAGGGTTCGTTCGTGAAAGGCGACTTTGACAGCAGCGAGAGCGACACAGTGACGACAGCCAAAGACTCGGTGGCTCCACAACTGCGCCCAGCTCCGATGCCACAGCGCCGCAACACGTCAATACCAATTATGCACTAAATCATGTTAGACAACATAGACATACCGCTACTTATAGGCATCCTGATTTCCATGGTTCTTTCAGCATTCTTCTCAGGCATGGAAATCGCTTTCGTCTCCAGCAACAGAATGCGCGCAGAGATGGACAAGGAGAAGAGTGTATTCACCCAGAAGCTACTTTCGGTATTCTACAGCCACCCCAACGGCTTTGTGAGCACCATGCTCGTAGGCAACAACATCGTGCTGGTGGTCTACGGCATCTTGTTTGCCAAGTTCTTCGACAAGACGCTCTTTGAGCCGCTCGACGTCGGTATGCGCGTAGCTGCCGACACCGTGCTCTCGACCATCGTGGTATTGTTCACCGGCGAATTTCTGCCCAAGACGCTGTTCAAGAACAATGCCAACAAGCTGCTTACGCTCTTTTCGCCCATAGCCTATTTCTTCTATATTGTCCTATGGCCCATCAGCAAATTCTCTACCCTGTCTGCCAAATTTCTGCTCAGACTGGTAGGCAAGCGCATGGAAAAGGAAGACGACGACGAAGGGTTCTCCAAGGTCGACTTGGACTACCTTGTCCACTCGTCGCTCGACAACGCCAAGGCCGACAGCCCCATCAATGACGAAGTCAAGATATTCCAGAACGCCCTTGAATTTTCAGACATCAGGGTGCGCGACTGCATGGTGCCACGTACCGAAATCAATGCCGTAAGCATAGACTGCAGCATCGAGGAACTCCAGCAGAAATTCATCGAGAGCGGCAACTCCAAGATTATCGTTTACCGCGATGATATCGACAACATTATAGGCTACATCCACTCGCTCGAGCTGTTCCGCAACGCTGCCGAGTGGAAAGAGCATGTATGCCAGATGCCGTTCGTGCCCGAGAGCATGGCAGCGCAGAAACTGATGAAGACATTCCTGCAGGAGAAGAAATCACTGGGCGTGGTGGTCGACGAGTTTGGCGGTACCAGCGGCATCGTGGCGCTCGAGGACATCGTCGAGGAAATCTTCGGCGACATCGAAGACGAGCACGACAGCACCAAGTATATCGCCAAGCAACTCGACAACGGAGAATATCTGCTCTCTGCCCGACTGGAGATAGACAAAGTCAACGAGATGTTTGACCTGGGACTCCCCGAAAGCGACGAATATATGACCATCAGCGGACTCATACTCCACTACTACGAAAGTTTACCCAAACTCAACGAGATAGTGACCATCGGCAAGTTTGAGTTCAAGATTATCAAGAATACAATGACCAAAATCGTCCTTGTACAACTAAAAGTTAACGCCTGAGAGCAAATTTTCGGCGAAAAGTGCCGTGGTTTGCTTTCTTTTTACTATTTTTGTAGGCATTTAGAAAAAACGAGAAAACAATAATAATAAAAACTATAAACAATAATGGCAGCATTAGGAAAAATTAGAAGCAAAGGCGGCCTGCTGATAGGTATTATCGCACTGGGCCTTTTTGCATTCATCGCCGAAGAAATGGTTCGTTCGTGCGAAACTACTAAAAACGACCAGCGTCAGCAGGTCGGTGAAGTATTGGGAGAGAAAATCAATTTTCAGGAATTCCAGAAGCTCGTTGACGAGAACACCGAAATCATCAAGATGCAGCAAGGTACTGAAAACCTGAATGAAGACCAGCTCAACCAGGTTAAGGATATGGTTTGGAGCACTTACGTTCAGACCAAAATCATCGAGAAGGAAGCCAAGGAACTGGGCCTCACCGTTACCGACGGCGAGTTGCAGAACATCCTGAAGCAGGGTACCAACCCATTGCTCATGAACACTCCGTTTATCAACCAGCAGACTGGACGCTTCGACGTCAACCAGCTGCAGAAGTTCCTCGCCGAGTACAAGGCCCAGCAGGGTGTAAATCCCCAGATGGCACAGCAGTACAACAGCCTGTACAAATACTGGAACTTCATCGAGAAGACTCTGCGCCAGCAGACTCTTGCACAGAAGTACCAGGCACTGCTCGGCAGCTGCTTCATCTCCAACGCCATCGAGGCCAAGGCTTCATTCAAGGAGGAGAACGAAGAGGCTCAGGTTGAGCTCGCCGCTCTGCCCTACTCTTCTATCGATGACAGCAAGGTGACCATCGAGAAATCAGACCTCAAGGCCAAGTACAACGAGCTGAAGCCCCGCTTCGAGCAGTTTGTTGAAGCCCGCGACATCAAGTATATCGACATCGAGGTAGTACCTTCGGCAGCCGACCGCGCCGCTATCAAGAAGGACTTCGAGGCTTATCACAACGACATGGTTGCTGCCGCCGACCCCGCAGAGGTGGTTCGCAAGAGCGCATCGCTCATCCCCTATCTGGGTCTGCCCGTGACCAAGGCTGCATATCCTATGGACATCGCTGCCCAGCTCGACTCTATGGCTGTAGGTCAGACATCACGCGTCTTCAACAATGCTCAGGACAACACCATGAACATCGTGAAGCTCGTGTCTAAGACCCAGATGCCCGACTCTATCCAGTATCGCCAGATACAGGTGGCAGCCGAGACTCCCGAAGCATCCAAGGCTACTGCCGACTCTATCTACCGCGCACTCGCAGCAGGTGCCGACTTCGAGGCACTCGCCAAGAAGTACAACCAGACTGGCGAAAAGCTGTGGATTACCACTGCCCAGTATCAGGCAGCTCCCTCTATGGACAAGGACACCAAGAACTTTATCAACAGCCTCAACACTCTCTCTGCCAACGAGACCAAGGTCATCAACTTCACTCAGGGCAGCGTAGTGCTTCAGGTCGTAGACCGCAAGGCTATGGTCAACAAGTATGTTGCAGCCGTTGTCAAGAAGACCATCGAGTTCTCTAAGGATACTTACAGTGCCGCTTACAACAAGTTCAGCTCGTTTGTAAGTGCCAACGACACCGAGGAGAAGATTGTCAAGAATGCAGCCAAGGCCGGCTACACTGTAAGAGAGGCCAACGACATCACTACTGCTCAGCACAACCTCGCCGGCATCCACAGCACCCGCGACGCTATGAAGTGGTTGTTCGAGGCCAAGGAGAAGGAAGTATCTCCTATGTATGAGTGTGGTGACAACAACCACCTGCTCGTAGCCGTTCTCGACAAGATTCACGCCAAGGGCTACCGCGATCTCGACGATGCTCAGGTAATGGACATGGTCAAGGCAGAGGTAATGAAGGACAAGAAGGCAGAGATGCTGATGGAGAAGGTTAAGGGCGTGAAGTCTGTCAACGAGGCTAAGGCCAAGGGCGCTACCGTAACCGCTATCAGCCAGGTTACCTTCGCTGCTCCTGTATTCGTTACAGCTACCGGTTCTACCGAGCCCGCTCTGAGTGGAGCCATCGCTGCTACAGCCAAGGGCAAGTTCTGCAAGGCTCCCGTGAAGGGCAATGCAGGTGTATACCTCTTCAGCGTTACCGGCAAGACCATGCGTCCCGGCAAGCTGGATATCAAGACCCAGGAGGCCAAGCTCAACCAGAGAGCCATGCAGATGGCTGCAGGTTATATGAGCGAGCTCTACGCCAACGCCAAGATTGTTGACAACCGCTACCTCTTCTTCTAAGCGATTACACCTTATTAATATATATTATCCCGATGTCCTCAACCAGGGCATCGGGATTTTTCATGCGCGAGGATTACGCCCCCGCTCCTTAGCAAACCGAGGGGAGAGTGTGCGGTTTTACCCAGAAAAGAAATATATCCATTCATACAATTGTATAGAGCATGTTCTTCACCCCGCAAACAGCTTAGCCAGCTCGTACCGTTTGAAACGAGCCCACGTACCTTACGATACGTAGTCACGTGACATTTGATACGGACTCACGTTTCAATCGTTACGCACCAGCAACCACAACCTCAAGACAACCAAATGGCTCGATAATGAGCTGAAAGGCCATCAGGAAACTCGCAAAAACTGTAAAATAAGGCGTTCGGAAGACGAGAAATTTGTAAAATAAGGCGTTCTGGAGACGCAAAAACTGTAAAATAAGGCGTTCTGTCATGCCGTCATCCTATTTATAACAGTCTATAAATGTGACAGGGGGCCTTGCCACAAGCAAACAGAGGCAAGAGCTGGACGCCGAAACCATCTGCACAGCGTCGTCGGGACTGAGAAGTAGGGGAATGAGAGCATTTGAGCCTGTTTAGAGGCACGACAAGCCTGCCATTCTTCCCCATTCCTCTCCCCCAGTCATCCCCCCGCATCGGGAGGAGAGCCTGCACCTTGCTGAGATTACGTTGGGATGGCTTAGTTTTTTGACTGGCACAAATAAAAACAAGGGCAGATTCTTTGTGTTACACACTACTTTGAGTAACTTTGCATCAGATTAAACCAATAGTAGAATGAAACTTTCAGAACTTAAAACCGGTGAGAAAGGCGTTATCGTCAAAGTGCTTGGACACGGCGGCTTTCGCAAACGCATCGTAGAAATGGGATTTATCAAGGGCAAGAAAGTGGAGGTGCTGCTCAATGCGCCGCTCCACGACCCAGTGAAATACCGTATTATGGGATATGAGGTTTCTCTGCGCCATAGCGAGGCCGACCAGATTGAGGTGGTTACCGCCGGAGAGGTCGCCAAGACACAGACCAATATCAAGCCCGAAATAGAAACCAACGCAGGCACAGACACCCATACCGCCGAGGCGCCCACCGACCAGCAGCTGGAAGACGCTGCCATCCGCAAGAGCCACGACATCAATGTGGCGCTCGTGGGAAACCCCAACTGCGGCAAGACATCGCTCTTCAATTTCATCTCGGGTGCCCATGAGCATGTGGGCAACTACAGTGGCGTGACGGTAGACGCCAAGGAGGGCGTGGCAGAGATGGACGGCTACACCTTCCATATCGTCGACCTGCCCGGCACCTATTCGCTGTCGGCCTATTCGCCCGAAGAAATCTACGTACGCAGACAGATAATCGACAAGACGCCCGATATCATCATCAACGTGATAGACAGCAGCAACCTGGAGCGCAACCTCTATCTCACCACCCAACTCATAGACATGCACGTGCGCATGGTGTGCGCTCTCAACATGTTTGACGAGTCCGAGAAGCGAGGCGACCATGTCGACGCCGACCGCCTGGGACGCCTCTTCGGTGTGCCCATGGTACCCACCGTCTTCACCAACGGCCGTGGTGTGAAGGAACTCTTCGAGACCATCATCCGTATGTATGAGGGCAACGAGGACGACGACCCTCACTACCGCCATGTGCACATCAACCACGGCCACGAGATAGAACATGGCATCGAGGAAATCCAGGAGCACCTGAAGAAGGCAGCCAATCTGCGCCACCGCTACTCTACCCGCTATCTTGCCATCAAGTTGCTTGAAAATGACAAGGAGGCCGAACGCTATATCCGCACGCTGCCCGATGCCGAGGAGATACTGCGCCATCGCGACGAGGCGGCACGGCGCGTGAAGGAGGAAACGGGCGACGACAGCGAGACCGCCATCATGGACGCCAAGTACGGATTTATCAACGGCGCGCTGCAAGAGGCCGAATACTCTACCGGACACAAGAAGGACACCTATCAGGTGACCCACCTCATAGACCGCATCATTACCAACCGCTTTGTGGGCTTCCCCATCTTCATCCTGCTCTTGCTGGTGATGTTCTCTGCCACCTTCCTTTTGGGACAGATACCCATGGGATGGATAGAGGACGGCATCGCCTGGCTCGGCACGATGGTGGGACAGTATATGCCCGACGGCCCGCTCAAGGACATGATAGCCGACGGCATCATCGGTGGCGTGGGAGCAGTGATAGTCTTCCTGCCGCAGATACTCATCCTCTACTTCTTCATCTCCTATATGGAGGACAGCGGCTACATGTCGCGCGCAGCGTTTATCATGGACCGTCTGATGCACAAGATGGGGCTCCACGGCAAATCGTTCATCCCGCTCATCATGGGCTTTGGTTGCAATGTGCCGGCAGTGATGGCCACGCGTACCATCGAGAGCCGCCGCAGCCGTCTGGTCACCATGCTCATCCTGCCGATGATGAGCTGCTCGGCGCGACTTCCCATCTATGTCATGATTACCGGCACCTTCTTTGCGCTGAACTACCAGCCGCTCATCATGTTGTCGCTCTATCTCGTGGGCATCGTGATGGCGGTGATACTGAGCCGCGTCTTCTGCCGCCATGTCATCAAGGGCGAAGATACGCCCTTTGTGATGGAGCTGCCACCTTACCGCTTCCCCACCTGGAAGGCCATTGGCCGCCATACGTGGGAGAAGGGCAAGCAGTATCTGCGCAAGATGGGCGGCATCATCATGGTGGCGTCGATAGTGGTCTGGGCTTTGGGTTATTTCCCTCATCATGAAGGACTTACTCCCCAGCAACAGCAGGAGCAGAGCTACATAGGACACATCGGCAAGGCCATCGAGCCCGTTTTCCGTCCACAGGGTTTCAACTGGAAACTCGATGTGGGACTCGTCTCGGGCATCGGCGCCAAGGAGATAGTGGCATCTACCATAGGCGTGCTCTACGCCAACAGCGACGAGATGGGCTCCGACGACGGCAACACCCGCAAGTACGAACTGCTGCACCAGATGATGGCCGCCGACGGCATCACCCCGCTCACGGCCTATTGCTTCCTGCTCTTCGTGCTGCTCTATTTCCCCTGTCTTGCCACCATTGCCGCCATCAAGTCCGAGACGGGCTCATGGCGATGGGCGCTCTTTGCCGCCGGCTACACCACGGTGCTGGCCTGGGTGGTATCTGCACTGGTTTACCAGATAGGTTCACTCTTTGTCTAATTACCACATTACTATATCTATAATGAAGTCACTTACAGAGTTATACAAGATTGGAAAGGGCCCTTCATCGAGCCATACCATGGGACCACAGAAGGCCGCCAAGATTTACGCCAAGCGCCACCCCGACGCCCATCTGTTCGACGTGACCCTCTATGGCAGTCTGGCAGCTACGGGCAAGGGCCACATGACCGACACCGCCATCATAGAGGTGCTCTCGCCCATCGCCACAGTCAACATACATTGGGAGCCCAACATCTTTCTGCCCTACCACCCCAACGGCATGAAGTTCACAGCCGACGGCGCCGACGAGTGGATAGTCTACAGCGTAGGCGGAGGTGCCCTCTCTGAGGGTAAGGCCGAAGATATGTTTGATACACCTGAGGTCTACGAGATGAACTCGCTCAGCGAGATTCTTACCTGGTGCGACCAGAACGGCCGCTCATACTGGGAGTACGTCGATTTGTGCGAAGGCGATGTGGTATGGCCCTATCTGCAGGAGGTATGGGAGACTATGCAGGAGTGCGTGGAGCGTGGTATCAACCACGAAGGCGTACTGCCCGGCCCGCTCAATCTGCCCCGCAAAGCCCCGACCTATTATGTCAAGGCCACAGGCTACAAGCAGTCGCTGCAGACACGAGGTCTGGTCTATGCCTATGCCCTTGCCGCCAGCGAAGAGAACGCCTCGGGTGGCACCATCGTCACCGCCCCCACCTGTGGTGCCTGCGGCGTAGTGCCAGCCGTACTATACCATCTTTCCAAAGGCCACAAGTTCAGCGACACCCGCATTCTGCACGCCCTTGCCACGGCTGGAATTATCGGCAACGTGGTCAAGCAGAACGCCTCCATCTCCGGCGCCGACGTGGGTTGCCAGGGCGAGGTAGGCGTAGCCTGCGCTATGGCCAGTGCCGCAGCCTGCCAGCTCTTCGGTGGTAGCCCGGCACAGATAGAGTATGCGGCAGAGATGGGATTGGAACACCACCTGGGTATGACCTGCGACCCGGTATGCGGATTGGTTCAGATACCCTGTATCGAGCGCAACGCCTTTGCCGCAACCCGCTCGCTCGACGCCAACCTCTACTCGGCGTTCTCCGACGGCAAGCACCGCGTGAGCTTCGACCGCGTGGTACAGGTTATGAAGCAGACGGGCCACGACCTGCCTTCACTTTACAAGGAAACGAGTACAGGTGGACTCGCCAAGACTTTCAAGAATATTAAGTAGACCATGCAGTATATCGCGACATACATCATCCTCGCCCTATGCGCCATATTTGTGGCGTATAGGGTGTACAGGGTGTTGAAATGTCACAAGACTGGCTGTGAGAACTGCGCTTTTTACGACAAATGCAGCAGCAAACACAAAAAACATGGCTGAAAATTTGGACAGCTCGATTATTTGCACTATCTTTGCACTCACAATTTAGCACAGGGTACCTTGGCCGATCGGTTAGGTAACGGTCTGCAAAACCGTGTAGAGCAGTTCGACTCTGCTAGGTACCTCAAAGACAAAGGACATAAATCTTATGATTTATGTCCTTTTTGTATATACCCTCGAAAATCTACCTCGCTCTTCCAGTGCCGTTACATCTGCCACAAGTTCTGGTACACGAACCATAACAGATGCCACATCTGATAGTACCCTTGCCATTACAGTTAGTACAACGAGGTTTTTTTGATGAATATGGATTGTAACCTTTTCCACTACGTCCGCCACAAACCTGTCGACCTGAGCCATTTGACCACAACGGTGGGCAGCAGGCTGCATCATACGTTTTTCTCCCCCAGCCATCACTTTCCTGCCGATTTTCTTTGCGCGCGTGTACATTATTATTATATTTGCAATGTAAACATCTTAACCCCTGACCATGCGCCACCAGATTGTCATAATGCTGTTGGGGCTCATGACCATACTGAGCCTCCCTGCTTTCGCCATTGCCGGAAGCAGAGAGAGTAATCACGCTATCCAACCCTACAAATACATAGGCAAGGAACTCGACCGCCCCCACGGCCTCGACTGGTACGACCACGGAGCCCGCCACTACGCCCCCGTGACGGGACGATGGAACGTAATGGATGCCTTGGCGGAGAAATACTACGTATGGTCGCACGATGAGCGTGCATCGATCGCAGATGGTTTTTTCTCAAAAGAAATGGGAGGACTACCTGCTCTTGTAATAGGAAAGGACAAGGTTACTCGTGGCTTCTATTATGACTTCAACGATGGAAAAAGTTTTGGATTCGGCAACGACCTTAAATTCCATGAATTAAATATATTATCATTATGGTTAAATCAACATCGAAGGTTTTTTTTGCAAGTAAAGTGACATGCCTATTAGTAATTGGCTGCTTGTCCACACTCTCAGTAATTAGCTGCTTGTCCACACACTCTTTAGGCATGTCTGCAGCCCCCATAGCATGTACGCCAGGAGAAGGTTTGGAAATAAAAGAGATTTTCTGTGATAGCTCTCTACGTGAAATTATCAAAACGTATACGGAAAGCCATTCCCGCTATGACACTTTTGTTGTTACCCGCCCCATCTTAATGAAAGAGGGATATGATAAATATCCTTATATCTATAAGGGTCTTCTTGTCGGTCCTGGTTATCGTCCCCTGTATGACAGACGAACAAAGCATGACACTCTGAGAATAGGGAAGAAGGTGGTGCTGGCATTTGATTCTCTAAGAGAATGTGAACTTTGTTATAGGGAGGGTTTTCAGAATTATAAGAGGAAATATGCAAAAACTCAAGACACATATATCTACAAAGGTGATATACAAGACAAAGAGCTAAGTAACTATCTCTACAGAGCTATTTATATAGACCGTAAAAATGGGAAATATGTAATAAGCCAAAGAATGGATACGATAATGGTAATACCATTTGGAATAAGCAAGATACGCTTTCATGACTTCGGCACCGATTCACCAACAAAATCTTCGATAGATCCTTTCTAATTACAGTTCGAGGGAAGATATGGTGTTCAAACAGGCGATTTATCCATGTTTAACCCAAATCGATCATTAGAACTTACTTGGATTTTGCTTTTAGAAGAGTGGATTTTGTTTGGGGTTAAAATGCGCGGAACAGGGGGCATACACGAAGATGGCCATATACTTGACCACATCGGGACTCGAGCAGGCTGCATCATACGATTTTCTCCCCCAGCCATCACTTTCCTGCCGATTTCCTTTGCGCGTGTGTACATTATTATTATATTTGCAATGTAAACATCTTAACCCCAGTCCATGCGCCGCCAGATTGTCATAATGCTGTTGGGGCTCATGACCACACTGAGCCTCTCTGCTTTCGCCATTGCCGGAAGCAGGGGGAATGACCACGCCACCCAACCCTACAAATACATAGGCAAAGAACTCGACCGCACCCACGGCCTGGACTGGTTACATAAGGGAGGAGTGACTACACGAGAAGATTTTTTAGTGAATAATAAAGAGGTTATATCCGAGTTCAATATTTATATAACAGGAAATTCAAATGAAACATTAATCGGCAAAAACGGAAAGAAGATAGAAGATGGACCAGAATTAATTTTAGGACATGATTTTTTTGCCCATGTATTTCCTGTACTTTTTGGAAGTATAACTGGGAATGGCATTAAAAATGAGAATATTTTACGTCGAGAATTAGGAAAGGAAGAAAGGAAAGAAGATGAACACCCAGAGTAAATGTTTTGCAATAGTAATTTGTTGGTTGCTTTGCACGCCAGCACTAAGTAATTTGCAGACTATAGAGAATAGGAAATGCGAAATAACCAATGTTATATGGACAAAAGGCATGGATGTCGTAATAGAAAGAATGCCAAATGGCAGACAAAAAAAAACAACATATTATGTGGGAAATGGATGTTTCCCGACATTTATACTTTCCAATATTTTTATTGGAAAGTTTTGGAAGGAATCATGCCAGGATGAAGAGCCTATATTTTTTAAGTGGCATCACATTCCACCAGATTCTCTTTATATAGATGGAAAGGGGGATGCATCTTTCCCGAAAGGCAAATACAGATACAAACTGGTTCCCAAAAATAAGAAACAACACTATACTTATTTGTATTTGTATTCCAACCCATTTAACTATACTATATATATCACAAACGACTCCATTTTTAATCAGACACCAATATTCTCTTTACAAAGCCGGCAGCAGGGTCTATGACAACGGCGTGCTCAGCCGCCTGCTCTTCGACGGGGGATATGTGTCCTTCAGGGACTCCGTCCCCACATACCACTATTACATCAGGGACTACTTAGGCAACAACCGCATAGTGGCCGACGCCCACGGAAACGTGGAGGAGGTGAACCACTACTACCCATGGCGCGCTCATGGGCGACAGCCGCAACACCGGCCTGCAGCCCTACAAGTACATAGGAAAGGAGCTGGACCTCACTCACGGCCTGGACTGGTACGCCCACGGTGCCCGCCACTACGCCCCGTGCCCCCCTATCCCGCTTCTGAACTTCAGGCTCGCCAGACCACGCCACCGATGCACTCACGCTGACCAAAAATAAGGAAATGGAGATAAAAGAAAAAGTCAAGTCTTCCGACTTGACTTCTCTGTTGGGATACCCGGACTCGAACCAGGAAAGGCAGGACCAGAATCTGCAGTGTTACCATTACACCATATCCCAATTTGTTTCGAGCAATTGCCTCTTGCTCATTTGCGATTGCAAAGGTAGTGCTTTTTTTTCATACCCCAAAACTTTTTGCGCTTTTTTTCATAAAAAATTTCATTTTAGCGGTACTTTATACCATTATTCGGAGAATTAGGGTTAACTTTGCAGTATAAATCAAATTAGAAGACAACTGAATGACAACAACAAACAAATTGGTTGAGACCATTACTGAAGGTATACAGGAAAAGAAAGGTAAAAACATCGTGATAGCCGACCTCAGCGGCATCGACGGCGCCATCGCTCAATACTTCATCATCTGTCAGGGCAATTCACCCGCACAGGTAGAGGCTATAGCCGAGTCGGTGGGAGACATGGTGCGCGAGCGCATGGGCGAGAAGCCCGTAGGCGTGGTGGGTCTTGAGACCGACCAGTGGGTGGCTATCGACTTTGTCGATGCTTTGGTACATATCTTTCTGCCCGAGGTACGCGAGTTCTACGACCTTGAGCACCTCTGGGAAGATGCCCATCTTACCCGCATCCCCGACCTTGACTGATATATACACCTTATTATATATATAATATATAGCTATCATGAACAATTTCAATCCCAAAGATAAGCGACCCAACGACCAGCAACCCAAGATGCCCAAGTTCAACATGAACTGGCTCTACATATCGGTGCTTATCTTTATCGCCGTCATCGCCTTTAGCGGCGGAGGCAACCTGTTGGGCGTACAGGGCGTAAGCCAGGAGGCTACATACACCAAGTTCAAAGAATACGTAAGCAAGGGTTACGCCAGCAGGATTATCATCAACAACCAGGAGCACGAACTCAAGATGTATGTCAAGCCCCAAGCCCTCAAAGCCGTCTTCAACCAGCCGGCAGAGAAACTGGGCAAAGACCCATACGTCAAAGTCAACTATGGTTCGGTAGACAAGATAGAAGACTTCCTCTTGACAGCCCAGAAGAGCGGCAAGCTCAAGGACTATGACTACGAGAGACCCAATGAGAACACCCTGCTCAACCTGCTCTACAACTTCGGTCCCTTCCTGCTGCTCATCTTCGTATGGTTCTTCTTCATGAACCGCATGAACAGTGGCGGAGCCGGCGGCGGCGTATTCAATGTCGGCAAGAGCAAAGCCAAACTCTACGAGAAAGCCGGCGAGATGGGCGTCACATTCAAGGATGTGGCTGGTCAGGAAGGCGCCAAGCAAGAGGTGGAAGAAATCGTGGAGTTCCTGAAAAACCCAGAGAAGTTTACCGAGCTCGGAGGTAAAATCCCCAAGGGAGCGCTGCTTATCGGCCCTCCCGGAACCGGTAAGACGCTGCTGGCCAAAGCCGTGGCAGGCGAGGCCGACGTGCCCTTCTTCTCGATGAGCGGTTCCGACTTTGTCGAGATGTTTGTCGGCGTGGGAGCCAGCCGCGTGCGCGACGTATTCCGTCAGGCCAAGGAGAAGGCACCCTGCATCATCTTCATCGACGAGATCGACGCCGTAGGACGAGCCCGCAGCAAGAGCCCCGCCACCGGCGGCAACGACGAGCGAGAGAACACCCTCAACGCCCTGCTCACCGAGATGGACGGCTTCGGCACCAACTCGGGTGTCATCGTGCTTGCTGCCACCAACCGAGTAGACATGCTCGACAAGGCACTGCTCCGTGCAGGCCGTTTCGACCGTCAGATACACGTAGACCTGCCCGACCTGGCTGAGCGAAAGGCCATTTTCAATGTCCACCTGCGCCCGCTGAAGAAGGACGATACCGTAGACGTAGACTTCCTTGCCCGCCATACCCCTGGATTTTCCGGAGCCGACATCGCCAATGTCTGCAACGAGGCTGCCCTCATCGCCGCTCGGCACAACAGCACCCATGTGGGCAAGCAGGACTTCCTCAACGCCGTAGACCGCATCATCGGCGGTCTGGAGAAGAAGACCAAGGTTATGACCGCCGACGAGAAGCGCGCCATAGCCATCCACGAGGCCGGCCACGCCACCATCTCGTGGTTCTGCCAGTACGCCGACCCTCTGCTCAAGGTCACCATCGTACCCCGCGGCCAGGCCCTGGGCGCCGCATGGTATCTGCCCGAAGAGCGCGTCATCACCACCAAGGAGGAGATGCTCGACGAGATGTGCGCCCTGCTCGGAGGCCGCGCCGCAGAAGAGCTCTTCCGCGGTTCCATCTCCACTGGCGCCATGAACGACCTGGAGCGCGCCACCAAGAGTGCCTATGGCATGGTGGCTTATGCCGGTATGAGCGAAGCATTGCCCAATATCTGTTATTACAACAACCAGGAGTACCAGTTCCAGCGCCCCTACTCTGAGACCACAGCCAAGCTGATGGACGAGGAAGTGCTCAAGATGATAAACACCCAGTACGAGCGCGCCAAAAAACTGCTCAACGAGCACGCCGAGGGTCACCGCCAGCTGGCAGAGCTGCTCTTCCAGAAGGAGGTAATCTTCGCCGAAGATGTAGAGAAAATCTTCGGCAAGCGCCCATGGGTGAGCCGTTCCGAAGAAATCATCGAGGCCAACGAGGCCAATGCCCCCAAGCTCGAAGACATGCCCGAGGCGGTGAAGCAGGCCCAGGCCGAGCACGAGCGTGCCAAGGCTGAAGCCGAAGCCAACCACGACAACAAAGAAAATCAAGATAAAGAGGAGGAGTAAGACTATGAGTCCAAAAATGAAGAATTTTATCGTCCGCGCCATCACTGGCGCCCTGTTTGTTGCCATCATGGTCGCCGGACTTCTGGACCCCACCGCCATGATAGGGCTCTTCGCCCTCATCACAGGCCTTGCCCTGTGGGAATATACAGGTTTGGTCAACAACATTGAGAATGTCTGCATCAACCGGTTCATCTCTACCGTGGCAGGCGTCTATCTCTTTGTCGCCATCGCCGGCATCAACAGCGGCATCATCCAGACCAATGCCGTCTTTGTGCCCTATCTGCTCACGGTGGTCTATCTCTTTATCAGCGAGCTCTACACCCGCAACGCCAATGCCGTCAACGACTGGGCCTACACCATGCTCGGCCAGATGTATATCGCCCTGCCCCTGGCGTGCATCAATGTGCTGGCCTTCCGCCAGCAGCCCGACGGCACCATCTCCTTCTACTTCCTGCTGCCCCTGTCGGTCTACATCTTCCTGTGGGTCAACGACACCGGCGCCTACCTCAGCGGCTCACTCTTGGGACGCCACAAGCTCTTCCCCCGCATCAGCCCCGGCAAGTCGTGGGAAGGCTCCATCGGCGGCGGACTGTTGGTGCTCGTCGTAGCAGCCCTGCTCGGATGGTGGGAGAACAGCCACGAGTGTCTCTCCGGCCTCTCTGTCATCGAGTGGATGGGCCTCGGACTGGTAGTGGTATTCTTCGGCACCTGGGGCGACCTCGTCGAGAGTCTCTTCAAGCGCACCCTGGGCATCAAGGACAGCGGCAGCATCCTGCCGGGCCATGGTGGCATGCTCGACCGTTTTGACTCGTCGCTTATGGCCATCCCCGCATCTGTCATCTATATCTATTCACTCACCTTACTCTAAAAGATGAAGCAAGTAAAACCCAAGAAGAACTTAGGCCAGCACTTCCTGATAGATTTGGGCATAGCTCGGCGTATAGCCGACACGGTAGATGCCTGCCCCGACCTGCCCGTGCTCGAGATAGGACCCGGCATGGGCGTGCTCACCCAGTATCTGGTAGAGAAGCCACGCCCCGTCAAGGCCATCGAGATTGACCGCGAGTCGGTGGTATACCTCCACGACCGTTTCCCCAAGCTCCAGGACAACATCATCGGCGACGACTTCCTGCGCATGGACCTCACCACCATCTTCGACGGCCAGCCCTTTGTGCTCACGGGCAACTACCCCTACGACATATCCTCACAGATATTCTTCAAGATGCTCGACAACAAGGAGCTCATTCCCTGCTGCACCGGCATGATACAGCGCGAGGTGGCGCTGCGCATGGCGGCACAGCCCGGCAACAAGACCTACGGCATATTGTCGGTACTCATACAGGCATGGTACAATGTGGAATATCTCTTCACTGTAGATGAAGACGTGTTCAACCCACCGCCAAAGGTGAAGAGTGCGGTGATAAGAATGACGCGCAACGACGTGACCGCACTGGGCTGCGACGAGCGTCTCTTCAAGCGTCTGGTCAAGACGGTGTTCAACCAGCGCCGCAAGATGCTTCGCGTGAGCATCAAACAGATGTTCGGGGCGCAGAAGCCAGCAGACGAGTTCTTCACCCAGCCTATCATGACCCGACGCCCCGAACAGCTTGCTATCTCCGAGTTTGTCGACTTGACCAACCAGATAGCCCCCTACATGGGATAATCAATCAGTTTTTACAATTTTATACGAGACATTGCCTTTGCGGATGATATACACTCCCTTGGGCAATGTCTTTATCGTTTGCAGCGAGCCCAACCGCTTGCCATCGATGGCATACACGGCGGTAGAGGCGGCATCGTCGGTGCCCAGCTCGGGCATGGTGATGCCGTTGGCCGTATTGCCAAAGGAGAAGGAGCTCACCAGCGACTCGGCATAGCTTTTCACAACTTTTTCGCCTTTCTGCAGCACCACGGTGTTGCCCTTGAAGACGATGCGGTTTATGTCTGTGCCTATCTTGTAACTCACCTCACTGTTCACACCGTCGTTGAGGCGGAAGGTGAGCATCGAGTCTTCGGCCCATATGGTACAGCTGCAGCAGAGGGCCAGCAGAGATAAAACTGTCTTTTTCATCTTGATGTTTGTTTAGGTTGCAAATATAGGCAAAATTAGCGAATAAAAGCGACTTGCCCATGATTATTTCAGATTTTGTAAAGATTTCTGGCGATTTTCTTGTTGTTTCAGAACAAAAGCAGTATCTTTGAGGCGACTAAGAGGACGGAAACCGGCAGGACGAGCGAGTTTGTCAGGTCCGTCCAGACCAAAGTTTAAAGTGTATAACATAGTTAACAACGGTCCAAGTCTGTATTACGTGTCAGCGATGAGATGTCTGCAGATGCTAATTGGACTATGATATTTGCAAGCCTCCGAGATGTGATATCTCTGAGGCTTTTTTGTTTGCCTGCAGTGCTCCCCCGCCATCACCATCGCCATCGCCAATACCGCGGAGTGCATCAACAAATTGGTTTCAGGGTTTGATTTATCGGTTGCAAGCCTTGCCATAACTATTGCAGAGCCTGCAACCGTCATTTCACGCCACAAACTGCATTTTCCGAGCATCTCTGGCTGGATGGTGGTCATTCCCTGCGAAGAGAGGGGAATCACCTGCAAGGCGAGGGGTATCAACTGCGAGGCGAGGGGCATCACCTGCGAGGCGAGGGGCATCACCGCTCCCGGCGCCCTACCCTATGGCCCGCTATAGGCTGACTGCGGGGCTGACTATCAACCCTAAATGCTGGTAAATCACATAGAATAATGACACAAAAACAAGAAAAGGCGGGTTTTTCACGCAAAGGAAGGAAATAATTATTACATTTGCGATTGACTAATGTCAATCCCGTCAAGTTAACCGCGACGCCCGCCCTCACGCCGTTCTCCCAGGCTGCGACCGGGGGCATATAACTTACCACAATGAAAGATATGAAACTTAAAGACCATTACGATGTGATTATCATTGGTGGAGGCATCACAGGCGCAGGCACTGCCCGCGACTGTAGCATGCGTGGCCTGCGCGTACTGCTCGTCGAGCGCCACGACTTCACCCACGGCGCCACCGGCCGCAACCACGGTCTGCTGCACAGTGGTGCCCGCTATGCCGTCACCGACCAGGAGAGCGCTACCGAGTGTATCGTGGAGAACAAGATACTGCGACGCATTGCGCCCCACTGTGTCGAAGAGCACGACGGACTCTTCATCACGCTGCCCGAAGACGACCTGGCTTACCAGCAGCTCTTCGTCGACAGCTGTCTGCGTGCCGGCATCCGCGCCGAGATTATCGACCCCAAGCTGGCGCTCAAGCGCGAGCCCTCTGTCAACCCCGACCTGATAGGCGCTGTGGTGGTGCCCGACGGCAGCATCGACCCCTTCCTGCTCACGATGAGCAATGTGCTCGACGCCCGTCGTCATGGTGCCGACATGCTTACCTATCACGAAGCCTCAAGCCTCATCATACGCAACGGAAGGGTCGAAGGAGTAAACCTGCGCAACACCATAACCGGTGAGCGCATGGAGGCCCACGCCACCATCACCATCAATGCCGCCGGCATCTGGGGCATGGAGATAGCGCGCATGGCTGGGGTGACGGTCAACATGTTTCCCGCCAAGGGCTCGCTGCTGGTCTTCGGCCACCGCGTCAACAATATGGTCATCAACCGCTGCCGCAAGCCTGCCAACGCCGACATACTCGTGCCGGGCGACGTCATCACCGTGATAGGCACCACCTCCGAGCGCGTGCCTATGGAGGAAGTCGAGAACATGAGGGTAACCCCCGAAGAGGTCGACGTGCTGCTCAAGGAGGGATGCAAACTGGCGCCCTCGCTGGCGTCAACGCGAATTTTGCGTGCCTATGCTGGAGTGAGGCCACTCGTGGCAAGCGACCACGACGCCACGGGTCGCAGCATAAGCCGAGGCATCGTGTGTCTGGACCACGAGGTGCGAGACGGACTGGCGGGCTTCATCACCATCACCGGCGGCAAGCTCATGACCTACCGACTCATGGCCGAGATGGCTACCGACAAGGTGTGCGAGAAGCTCAACATACAGCGTGAGTGCGAGACAGCCATCACGCCGCTGCCCAACCCCGAAATGCGCAGCGACAAGGCGTTCCGCCACCATGGAACCATGACTCCAGAGCCGCTGGTGTGCGAGTGTGAGGGCGTATCGCGCCGCGATGTAAAGCAGCTCATAGACGACCATCAGGTCACCAGCCTCTCCCAGCTGCGCCGACGCACCCGCCTGGGCATGGGCACCTGTCAGGGACAGCTCTGCGCCTATCGTGCCGAGCGCATGCTCGAAGAACTCTGCCACAAGACCAAGGCCCAGAGCCGTCAGGACGTGATGCGTTTTCTCAACGAGCGCTGGAAGGGTATGGCAGCCGTAGCCTGGGGCCCCACACTGAGCGAATGTCAGCTCATGGGCTACATCTACCAGTCTATCTTGGGTATTAGGAAAGAGAAATAACAACGACAAGCAATCAGAATAACGTGAAATTTGATACTATTATAATAGGTGGAGGTCTCAGCGGACTCACTTGCGGCATCAGCCTTGCCGAGGGTGGGCAGCATGTGGCCATCATCAGTCGCGGACAGAGCAGCATGTTCTTCAGCGACGGTTCGTTCGGTCTCCTGGGCTACGACAACGACGGCAACGAAGTGGCGCACCCCGCCGAGGCTATGGGCCAGTTGGCCGCCACGCATCCCTACACCAAGATGGGTGCCGAGCGCACCCTCTCTCTTGCCCGTCGGGCGCAGTCACTGCTCCAGGCTGCCGGCGTAGAGATGGACGGCAGCTACGACGCCAACCACACGCGCGTCACCCAGTTTGGCACCGCCATGCCGGCATGGCTCACCATCGTGGGCCACGACAAAGACGGTGAAGCCACCTTCCCCTTCATCTACGGCAGAAGCATCCAGACCACACTGCAAAAGCGGTTTGAACTCCTCGGCGGAACCTATCTGCTGGGCGACGAGATAGTGGCTGCCAAGGCGTGGAGCGCCGATGGCACAAGGCTCATAAGCGTAATATCGAAGCACCTGAACGCCGAGCCGCTCGAAGCCGACCACTTCGTGCTGGCGGCAGGCTCGTTCTACAGCGGTGGCATCATGGCCGACTACGAGCACGTGTTCGAGCCCGTGTTCGACCTCCGTGTCGACGCACTCGCCGACCGCAGCCAGTGGGCACTCGACGATGCCTTCGACGAGCAGCCCTTCATGGAGTTTGGCGTGGCTACGGACGCCACATTCAGGGTCACCAAAGACGACAAGACCATCGACAATCTCTTTGCCATCGGCAGCATACTGAGCGGACACAACTCCATCAGCCTCGCCGACAAGGAAGGCGTGTCGATGACCACTGCCCTGCACGTGGCAGAGTCCATAAAACAATAAAGAGCTATGAGTAAAGATATACAGTTATACCAGGTCAGCGAGAACGACCTGGAGAAGTGTCTGAAATGTTCCATCTGCAACGCGTACTGCCCGGTGAGCGGCGTCACGCTCAAGTTTCCCGGTCCCAAGTGGGCGGGGCCTGACGGCGAGCGCCACCGTCTGAAAGACGAGACCTGCTTTGACGAGAAGACCATGAAGATGTGCCTCAACTGCAAGCGTTGCGAGATTGTCTGTCCGCAAGGCGTCAAGGTGGGCGACATCATCCAGAGCGCCCGCATCAAGTACAGCCTGCAGGGCATAGGCATCAGAGAGTTTATGCTCGCCAATACCGACCTCGTGGGTACGCTCGCCACCCACTCCTTCGGACTCGCCAACCGCGTGGTCAACATGGGACTTACCAAGTGGATGCTCCACAAGATGGTGGGCATACACCAGGGCCGCACCTTCCCTGCCTACGCCTCGCACACGTTTGAGGCGTGGTACCGCCGTGAAGCCGCCAAAGGCCAGCAGAGCTTCGACCGCAAGGTGGCTTACTTCCATGGTTGCTATGTCAACTACAACTTCCCCGAACTGGGCAAGCACCTCGTGCGGGTGCTCAACGCCATGGGCTATGGCGTATCACTCATCAAGGGAGAGCAGTGCTGCGGTCTGCCAGCCATAGCCAACGGCATGAGCGAGAAGGCGCGCGCCAACGGCCGCCACAACATAGCCGCCATGGAGCGGGCACTACGCGACGCCGAGTGCATCGTCACCACCTCGTCGTCGTGCACCTTCACCATGCGCAGCGAGTATGAGAGTCTGCTCAGACTCGACAACAGCAGCGTGGCAGAGAGCATCAACCTCGCCACCAAGTTTATCTACCAGCAACTCAAATCGGGCGCCGCCCAACTGCGTTTCAAGCCCCACTTCAAGCTGCGCGTGGCTTACCACTCGGCATGCCACATGGAGCGGTTGGGATGGACCATCTACAGCATCGAACTGCTCAAGATGATACCCGGCCTCGAGCTGGTCAAACTCGAAAGCCGCTGCTGTGGCATCGGTGGTACCTACGGCTTCAAGAAGGAGAATTACGATGTGTCGCAGTCTATCGGTGCCCCGCTCTTCAAGCAGATTGGCGAGGTAGACCCCGATGTGGTGGTCACCGACTGCGAGACCTGCAAGTGGCAGATAGAGATGAGCACACCCTACCGGGTAATGAACCCCATCTCAATCATCAACGATGCAATATTATACTAAAACAAGACATATATGGAAAACAGAGTAACAATGGCATTGGACAATGCTACCACCACCAAGGCCCTGCAACTGGGATGTGGTGTGATAAGCACCGTGGGTGAAGTCTTCGCCCAGCAGTTTGCCGGCCGCAAGGCCATCATCGTCGCCGACAAGACCACATGGCACGTGGCTGGAGCCAAGGTAGCCGAAATCCTCGCCCGCGATGGCATCGCCACCTGCGAACCTTATATCTTCGACGAGCCCGAGATGCACGCCGAATGGAAATACATAGACCGCCTGGATGCCGTGCTGGCTCAGACCGACGCCGTGGCAATAGCCGTGGGCTCGGGCACCATCAACGACACCACCAAGCTCTGCTCGGCCCATCAGCAGCGACCCTACATGGTAGTGGCGACAGCCGCCTCGATGGACGGATATGTGGCGTCGGGCGCATCGATAACCAAGGACGGCAAGAAGCAGACCTTCGCCTGCCCCGCTCCCCAGGCTGTGGTGGCCGATGTCGACATCATAGCCGGCGCACCCGAAGCCATGACCGCCTCGGGCTACGGCGACCTCTTCGCCAAGGTTCCGGCTGGAGCCGACTGGATAGTGGCCGACGTGATAGGCAACGAGAAGATAGACCCGCTGTCGTGGAGCATCGTGCAGGACGGACTGCACAGCGCGCTCGCCGACCCCGAGGGCGCACGGCGTGGCGACAAGCACGCCATAGAGCAGCTCATAGAGGGTCTGTTGCTCGGCGGATTTGCCATGCAGGCCTACCCCAAGACCTCGAGGCCCGCCTCGGGCGCCGAACACCAAGTGAGCCACATGCTCAATATGGCCAATTTCACCATGGCCAACGGCAATATGCCATCGCATGGTTTCCAGGTGAGCATGGGTGTGCTGGTGTCGCTCTCGCTCTATGAGTATCTGCTCGAGATGGACATCGAGCATCTGGACATCGAAGCCTGTGTCGAGGCATGGCCCTCGCTCGAAGAGCAGGAGGCCCACACGCGCAACACCTTTGCTGGCTCGGGTCTGGAAGACTTCTGCGTGGGAGAGATACGTGCCAAATATGTAAGCCGCGACCAACTGCGCCAGGAGCTGACCGCCATCCGCGACAACTGGAGCACACTGCGCGAGCGGCTGCAGCAGCAGCTGGTATCGGTGGCAGAGGCCAAGCGCCGTCTGCAGATGGTGGGCGCGCCGACCGAGCCCGAAGATATCGACATCAGCCGCAGCTATCTCAAGGAAATCATCTACAAGTCGCAGTTTATACGCCGCCGCTACACCATCATGGATGTCGCCGTAAGGCTCAACCGCTATGAAGAGTGGCTCGACCGCCTCTTCTCAGAACGCGGACTGTGGCCCATAGATCGCTAAGACCCAGACTATAACCCTATTAACTACTGACAGATATGACCAAGACATTCAAATACTGGCAATGGCGCACCATCTTCGCCACCATGATAGGCTATGCCATCTTCTACTTCGTGAGAAAGAACTTCTCGTTTGCCATCCCCGGACTTACCGCCGAATATGGCATCTCCAAGACCAGCTTCGGTATCATCATGACCCTGGTGACGGTGGTCTATGGTGCGTCGAGATTTCTCAACGGCTATCTCGCCGACCGCTTCAACGCCCGCTACCACATGGCGATAGGACTGCTGCTCTGTGCCGCAGCCAACTACGCCTTCGGTTTTGGCGCCGACCTGAGTTACCTCATCACCGGCGAGAGCTCGGGACCACAGTTTGTCAACACCATGGTGTTCATCTTCGGCCTGTTCCTGCTGCTGAACAACCTCTTCCAAGGCTCGGGCTTCCCCCCATGCAACCGCCTGCTCACCCACTGGATTCCCGCCAATGAGCTGGCTACCAAGATGTCTATCTGGAACACCTCCCACTCGATAGGAGCCTCTATCGTGGCCATCCTCTGCGGCTACATCATGGCAACGATGGGCCAGGGCGCGTGGAAGTGGTGCTTCTGGATACCCGCCACCATAGCCCTCGTGGGCGCCATAGGCATCTATGTCTTCCTGCGCGACACACCATCGTCGGTAGGACTGCCCGAGCTCCACACCATCAACAAGAAGGGCAAGGAGGGAGGCGCCGAGTACAAGGCGTTCCTGCGCAAGATGGTATTCCGCAACAAGTGGATATGGATACTGGCCATCGCCAACTTCATGGTCTACATCGTGCGCTTCGCTGTGCTCGACTGGGGTCCCACCTTCCTCAAGGAGGCTCGCGGCATGAGCCTTGCCAACGCCGGATGGACGGTAGCCATCTTTGAGATATTCGGCATCATCGGCATGATAGTCTCGGGCTGGCTCACCGACCACGTGTTCAAGGGCAAGGCCCATCGCACCTGCTTCTGGTTCATGGCGGGCGTGGCTGTGTTTATGACCATCTTCGTATCGCTGCCCACCGGCACATCGATGCCCGTGATGGTGGTAGTGCTCGCCATGGCAGGTTTCTTCATCTACGGCCCGCAGGCGCTGATAGGCATCGCCGCCTCTAACCAGGCCACCAACCGCGCCGCAGCCACCGCCAACGGACTCATCGGAATGTTTGGCTATGCCAGCGGCATCGTGAGCGGCATCGGCGTGGGTATGCTCGTCGACGCATGGGGCAACTGGGACTATGTATTCTATGGTATGATAGGTATCGCCGTGCTCTGCGTGGCTGTCTTCACGCTCATGTGGAACGCCAAGGCCGACGGCTATGCCGAAGAAGAAACCACTAAACAGTAAACTATGCAACTGGAAAAAATCAAGCATGTGGCGCTCGACATGGATGGCACCATCTATCTCGGCGACACGCTCTTTCCCTACACCATCGACTTCCTCGACAAGCTCAAGAGGATGGGTATAAGCTACTCGTTTCTGACCAACAACCCGTCGAAGTCGATAGAGGACTATCTGAAGAAGCTCGCACGCATGGGAATACATGCTACCGAGGAGGAGATATACAACACCACCGTGGCGACCATCGACTATATCAAGGCCCACTACCCCGAGGCGCGGCGCCTCTTCCTCTTGGGCACGCCCAGCATGATTTCCCAATTTGAGGCAGCCGGCTTCACATCCTGCGAGGACACCCCCGAAGACGTGCCGGATATCGTGGTGGCTGCCTTTGACATGACGCTCACCTACAAGAGGCTGTGCAGGGCGGCATGGTGGATAAGCAGGGGGCTGCCCTACATCGCCACAAACCCCGACCGGGTGTGCCCCACCAACGAGGAGACCGTGCTGGTAGACTGCGGCTCTATCTGCCGCTGCCTGGAGAGCGCCACCGGACGCAAGCCCGACATCACGCTGGGCAAGCCCGACCCCAATATGCTCATCGGAATACAGCAACAGCGCGGGCTCAAGCCCGAAGAGATACTCATGGTGGGCGACCGCATCTATACCGACATTGCGATGGCGTTCAATGCGGGCGCCATGGGTTGTCTGGTCCTCTCGGGCGAGACCACGATGGAGGTGGCGCAGGCAGCCGAACGCCAGCCCGACCTCATCGTAGACAGCATCGAGGTGCTCGGCAACATGTTACAACAAATCCACGACCGATGATGCGCAGACCTATATTGACTCTACTGCTCCTGGTGCTCTGCCTGGGCTGCGTGGCACAGGACTTCCCCAAGCGTATCTTCTCGGGGTATCAGGGCGACTTCCACGTTCAGGGCGCTGCCTATGACCGTCAGCGCCAGTGTGTGTACATGTCGTTTACCACCAAACTGATGAAATACGATCTCCAGGGCCGTCTCATCGCCAGCGTCAACGGACTCACGGGCCATCTGGGCTGCATCGGCATCAACCCCGATGACGGCAGACTCTACGGGTCGCTCGAGTACAAGCACGACGTGATAGGCACGGGCATCACGGGCAACCTGGGCGTGAAAAACGACGCCCGCACGGGCTTCTATGTGGCCATCTTCGACCTCGACAAGATAGACCGCATCGACATGAGCCCCGACGAGGTGATGACCACGGTGTATATCCCCGAAGTGGTGGCCGACTGCGAAGCCACCGTCGTCAACAACGGTCGCCAGGTGGCGCATCGCTACGGCGCATCGGGCATCGACGGCCTCACCTTTGCTCCGCAGTGGGGCAAGAGGTCTGGCCGCAACTATCTCTACCTGGGCTACGGTGTCTATGGTGACACTACGCGCACAGACAATGACTATCAGGTGTTGCTCTGCTATGATGTGCGCCAGTGGAGCAGGTATGCACGCAAGATAGACCCCACCCACATCCACGAGTCGGGTCCCGCGAAGCCGCGCGCCAAGTACTTTGTCTATACGGGCAACTCAGATTATGGCATCCAGAACCTGGAATACGACGCCTCGACGGGCTACATGTTCGCCGCGGTCTATCACGGCTACAAGAGCCAGTGGCCCCGCTATGAGATGTATGCCATCGACACGCGCGTCAAGCCTCACAAGGGTTGGCTGCGGGGTGTGGAGCCGAGAGAGAAGGCCCCTCTGCTCACCCTGGTGCGTAGTGGCAAACCCTCGGCAGGCGGCGAGGTGTGGGGATGGGAGCGTACGCGTGGCGCCACAGGCATGATAGCCCTCGGCAACGGTCTCTTCTATCTCTCCGAGAATGGTCTGGTGAAGACCAAGGGCAAAGGCAACTACACCAATCTGCGCCTCTATCGCTGGAGCGATGACAAAGGTTTTGTAAGACAATAGCACGCTGCCAAGGCAGATAGCGACCACAACCAACGGCCCGACGGACAGCACCGTCGGGCCGTTGTTGTCTATGCAGGTGGTTATGTACAGCGATGGCGTGACCACCGGTAGCGGTGACGAGGGTGGCAAGAAGCGGCAGGGAGGACGGCAAGAGAGTAAGGGTAGCAACCTCAAGCAGCCTTGCATCACGCATCACGAGTTCCACAAGACGACTCAAGTCATTGCATACCATACGGATAGCAAGGCTATCCATGGTCATTGCCAGCTCGTATCATAAGGCACGAGTCCACGTATCAAACGGCACGAAAGCTCGTATCATACGACACGTGTCCACGTAACATACGTCACGTGCCAGCCGAGTGGACTGCGGTGGGAGTGGAGGTGAAACCGGCAGCGGCGCAAGGGCACACTACTGCGCGAAAAGGTAAAGTACAGCATGTAGCCGTAGACATTACACACAGCAGGAGAATGGAATGAATTATGAAGAGGAATACTATCAAGTCGAGAATAACGCCTTCGGCTAAGCGCAACACCTACAGCGTTGCTATCCTTTTCTGTATCCATACCCAGGGTTGGGAAATCGCAACTCCTACAGAGTTGCCGGAGGTGCGTACCATCCCACGACGGGCACCCCTTAATGCTTAGTATCGCTGTCCGCTAATACTCTTTTGAGCATAAAGAATCAGGGCGGGATTCCTCGCATGGAATTCAGTGCTATCAGTTGCCTTGCTTCTTGAAATTCAATTCCAATATCTTTTCGACTATCGTATGCGCTTAGCTGTACTTTATCTACTCGATTCTGATATGACCATCAACGACATCGCCATAAAACTGGGCTACGACTACCAAAGCTACTTCTACACAGCCTTTAAGCGAAAATATGGCGTAAGTCCTATTGAATATAGAGCCATGCAGCATGCTCAAGATGCAAAACATGAGGATGTTTAGCGCGGACGTAAAGGAAAGGAATGTTATTCTGTTTCAGCCTTCGGTTAATATCATCTGCATCAGTTCCTCGTTGGCTCTGTTGTTTACCGACGCATCCTTTACCTCAGAAAGATAGTCGAGTGTGGCAGAACATTCGCCTGTTATGTCTACGCCGATTACCTTCTCGTGGGCATATATGATGCGCAGCACGGCTTGGAGTTGCATGAGAGTCATGTCTCCATTACTCCAATCGGTAATGGCATCTTGCTTTCTAAGCACGTCCTTGTCTATGGAAATGTAGACAGGCTCATGTATCAACTTGCCAGCCTTTGAGGGCCATGCTTGATGATGGTCTATTTCTGCTTGGCTGTAGAACATCACTTTCTTCCTTAGATGCGCCGGCACCTGGGATATCAATTCGTCAGAAGCACCAACGATAATGATATTCCTTACAAAAGTGTTCTTCTCCAATACATCCGTAACCCAACCGCCACATGAAACAACACCCTTCCATTGTGGCTGCTGCATGTCAGGATGGTGGTCAAGCACAATCAGAGAGAACGGCTCTTGTAGTCTGGAAACCCAATATTCAGTAAGATAATGATAGTCGCCCGAATCAATAAAGTGAAGCGCCTTTGCAGGATACGGAGCAAGCAGCTGGCGCAGCTCTTTCATTCCATCCTCATCACAATAGCAGTCTACGCCATTAAGTTCACGACAGTCAACATGGACAATCTCCTGACTTGAGGCAAACGACTCGTAATCGTATACATCAGAGAAATTGAGGAGTATAATAGGCAGTTTCTTTTTCATAAACGCAAGAATTTTGGCAACAGTATTGCTATTAACACAAATGACCTATAAACAGCAGTCGGTAATGGCCGCATTGTTCGTATGTCATCAAGCAAATGGAGCACAAGTCTAAACCTGTGCTCCTTATCTAATTTTTCGTAATATCCAACATGCCTGTCATTACCAGTATGACAGCACGATTCGTATTCATTATAATACCATTGGCATCTGCGCCTTCGGTATTTCTCCCTTTCCCGTGAGTTTATATCTTCGTGGGTGCGGACTTGATGATGGGCTTCTTGATGGTGATGGTTGCGCTGGTGCGGATATCCTCTACCGACGCACCTATCTCCAGGGTGTATTTGCCGGCATCGGTTACCCATGCCATACGCTTTTCGTTGAATGAGGCGAGGTCAGCCAGGGGGATTGACATTTCCACGACCTCTGTCTCTCCGGCTTTGAGCAGTCGGGTCTTGGCAAAGGCTTTCAGCTCGCGGCTGGGTTTCTCCATCGTGCCCTTGGGAGCGTTGACGTAGAGCTGTACCACCTCTTTGCCATCTACGCTACCCACATTGGTCACCGGCACGCTGACGATATAGCGGCCCTTGACAAGGCGCACCTGTGGCTTGTCATATTTGAAAGAGGTGTATGACAGACCGTAGCCGAAGGGATAAGCCACGGCCTTCTTCTGCGTATTGAAATAGCGGTAGCCCACATAGATATCTTCCTCATAGTTGGTGTAGCCCAGGTCTTTCTTGGCGAGCACCACCGAGTCGGGGCGCAGCAGTTCGTCCCAGTTGAACTTGTAGTGCAGGGGGAAGTTCTTGGCAGATGGGTAGTCGAAGTAGTCGAGCGCAAAGGTCATCGGCAGTCTGCCCGAAGGACATACCTTGCCCGTGAGCACATCGGCCACAGCATTGCCGCCCTCTTCGCCGGGCTGCCAAGCCATGACGATGGCATCGACCTTGTCGCGCCATGACGCCACATCGATGACGCCACCCACGTTGAGCACTACAATCACAGGCTTCTTCTGCGCGTGGAAAGCCTTGCTAACCTGGTCTATCAGCGTCAGCTCAGCCTTGGTGAGCAGATAGTCGCCCTCCTTGTAGTCGCGGTCTTCGGCCTCGCCCGAGTTGCGGGCGATGGTGATGATGGCCTTGGTGCAGTCCTTGGCACGATAGCCGATGAAGGCGCTGTTGATGGCAGGCTCCTCGGGCTCACGCATACCGAAGAACCAGTTGCGGAAGGTGGGCGTATTCTGCTCGTCGAGCAGCAGATACTGGTTGTCCATATAGTGGGTGTAATAGGTATCGAGTGTAGAGTGGAGGTTTACCTTGCTGTTGTGCAGTCCCTCGACGAGGGTCACGGTGTAGGGCTTGTAGACATCAGCGGCGCCGCGTCCGTTGGCATAAAACTTATACGCGCCAAGTCCGAAGAGCGCCACCTGGTCGTCTTCCACGAGGGGCAGAGGGCGCGCCTTGGTCACCGCCTGCTTGGCAGCATCACCAGTGATGAGAGCAGGCTCGCTGTTCTTGAGCAGCACCACGCCCTCGGTGGCAGCCTCGCGTGCCAGCACGGCGTGAGCCTTGAGGTCGGGAGCGAAGGTGGCTTCGACGCCACGGTAGTGGGGTGTGCGCATGATGTATCGCAGCACACGCCGCACATTGTTGTTGATTTCAGCCATCGTCAGCGTACCTTTCTTCACGCAGTCCAGGATATCCTGCACCTGCTGCGGAGTACCGCCCATGAGCAGGTCGTTGCCGGCATGTACCTGTGCGCGGGTGTCGCGTGCCTCCACCCAGTCGGTCATCACGATGCCGTTGAAGCGCCATTCCTTGCGCAGCAGGTCGGTGAGCAACTTGTGGCTGTATTGGGTGTGCAGGCCATTGATACGGTTGTATGACGACATCACAGCCCAAGGCTTGGCCTCGCGGATGGCTATCTCGAATCCGCGAAGGTAGATTTCGCGGAGGGCGCGCTGCGACACACGGGCGTCGTTGAACATGCGCATCGTCTGCTGCGAGTTGGCGGCAAAGTGCTTGATGGTGGCGCCCACGCCCACAGACTGCAGACCCTTGGTGGCTGCCGCTGCCATATAGCCAGACAGCAACGGGTCTTCAGAATAGTACTCGAAGTTGCGGCCATTGAGCGGGTTGCGATGTACATTGAGACTCGGAGCCAACAGGATGTCGCCACCGTAGGCAAGCAGTTCGTCGCCCATTGTGGCACCCACGCGCTTTACCAGGTCGGTGTTCCATGTGGCAGCCAGCAGCGTAGCCACTGGGAAGCCGGTAGAATAGTAGGCTTTGCCGTCGCCTCTCACCAGCGTGTCCATGCGCACACCCGTGGCGCCATCCATCATGATGGTGTGGGTTATGCCCAGGCGGGGTATGGCGTAGGTGGTGCCGGCTCCGTTGGCGATGATATCCATGCCTTCAGCCGACTTGACTCCCACCAGCAGATGGGCTTTCTCTTCAAGGGTCATCGCTTTGATAATCTGGTCGATGGGCGCTTTGCCCAACTGGGGCAAGGGTTTTTGGGCGGTCATCGTCAGGCTGCACGACGCCACGGCAAATAGTAGGAATATTCTTGATAATTTCATGATAATATTGATTTTCTGCAAAATTAATATAATTTCATTAGACCTCCACGCTTTTAGGGCAAAAAGTGTGAAAGTGGGCGTAAAAAAAAGGATTGAGGGGCTGGTTATCGTTGGATGAATGAAAACACAAAAAGCCGTGGCGGTGGCTGTCGTGGTGTGAGTTATCTGCTGTGGTTACACTGGCATTTAGTTGGTGCGGATAACGCCTTCGGCTAAGCGCAACTCCGATAGAGTTGCTACTGCTTACACAAACCATCTGCGAGTTACCCCTACAGCTAAGCGCAACTCCTACAGCGTTGTCGAGGTGCATTCCATCCACTATGAACCAACCATACATGGCCTTAGTGCGAAGCCCCAACCCTACCTTGCCCAAGGGAAAGAAGCTCGAGCCAACCACCTCAAACACAGCAGGAATAAGCTCCAGCCCCTTGAGGAGGTCTGGGGAGGTGCGGCTGCTTTGGCGAGGGGCTTTGGGATAGACACAAAAAAAGGGCAGACTGTTTCTCATTACTGAGAGCAGCCTGCCCCATACTTTACTATTCACCTAATGCTTATTTGACTTCTATATGCTTAACGTCTTCCTTTTCCTCTTTCTTCTCGACCTTTGGCAGAACTACCTTGAGCACACCGTCGGCTACGTTGGCCTCAATCTTATCGGCATTTACGTTGTCTGGAAGAGCATAACTCTGACGATAGCTGGTGTAAGAGAACTCGCGGCGCAGATAGTGTTCCTTCTTGTTCTCGTCCTTCTGCTCATTCTTGTTCTCGATAGAGAGGGTAAGATAGCCGTCTTTGTCGATACTCATGTTGACTTGCTCCTTCTTCAGGCCTGGAACAGCGACTTCCATAACATACTGCTTGTTGTCTTCCTTAACGTTGACAGCCGGAGCTGTGGTTGTGGTCTGTGCCATTACGGGTGTATTGAAGAAATTGTCATCAAACCAATTGTTCAACCAATCAAAATCATTGTTTCTACGAACTAACAACATAATTATTACCTCCTAATTGTATTTTATATTCTTCTTTTATCTTGCCGGTGTGGGTCTCGTCAACCTTGCGATTGCCTTCGGCCTTCCGGCTTTCACTGATAGTTTTGCAAGTTACATACCAACGGCAAAGAAGTGACAATTTGTCAGTGCGACGGGGCGATTGTGGCAGCAATGTTGAAAATAATTGGCTTTTACTGCCATAATCATGACAACAGGAAGGCAATATGGCATCATGGCAAGGATGGCTGTGACGGCGGTAAAGACAAGGAGAGCGGCTGGCATCGCTATGCTCAGGACAAAAAAAATGAAGGCCGCAACTATTCCCATAGTCGCGGCCCCCGGATTGTTGTTTTTAAACCAACGCTATATTATGAAACAACAAATTATTTGAACATATAGAGTTCTCCTACACATGTCTGGTTGTACTCTTCGCCAAAGAAGTAACCATAGTAGCAAGTGTAAGGAATGAACTTTACATACTTACATGTAATTGCTGAGTAGAAGTTGATGCAAACAACACCATCTGTATAACCAGTTTCCAAAGCTCCACCAGTCTGAGATGTCCAGTTCTGACCATCGTTACTGGTAAAGATTTCAAGGGTATAAGGACCGTAAGGTGCGTCATAACCATACTGGTAAGCAACACCAATCAGAGGCTGGGGAGTTTTGAACTCACAGTAAATTGGCTCTGGACCAGCATACATATCTGCCCATGTGCTGGTGTATGTATCCATGAGCTTTTCAGTATAGTCTTCTTCCTGGAAGGTGTAGGTCAGATCAGCTGCAGTAAGCTTGGTCTTGGTCAACAGATCGTCGCTGAAGCCCTTGAAGTTGGTTACCTTCTTGTCCAACAATGTATAATAAGCATTGTGGTCCTTACCCACAGCAACCTTAGAAGCAGACTTGACGTCAGTAATCTTGATGGCTGCAATAGCTTTGCCAGAAACGTTTCTGATGGCTTCGCTGTCAGTTACTTTGAACTTGACAGGCTCAGCAGATACATTCTTGCCAGCAGGGATGGTAACAGTATTGTTCTCAATAGCCATACAGCCAGGAGCAAGAGCACTGTTCTTGTCAGCACCATAAGCAGCGGCGCCAGCAGCGGCAGCCTCTGTATCCTCAGCCACAGTAACGACTACGTCATTCTCTACAGGAGTAGTAATACGTACATAGAACTCGTATGTATCCTCGGGTACAACAAATCCTGCAGGAGTCTGAACTACAGTTGCCTGTGTTGCATTGGCAGGTGCAGATACCTCATTGATATATACCTTGGGGGCATTGCTTGGCTGCTCTTCGGGGTGAAGGAGCGTGCCCACTTCGGGCTCGCCCTGACATGCCGTGAAGAGGGGCAAAGCGGCTATCAGCGCAACGGCTGATTTAATTATCATTGATTTCATAATCTTCTTACGTTTTTACAGTTTATTATTTACCATCAATACGTACATCCTGAATCCATACAGGAGTTGAGTTGTCCTTGGTTGTAGCATCGTTGCCGTTGCCAGACCAGTCCTTGAACTGGTTGCCCTGACCCTCGTTGAACTTGTAGTAGAAGATGAAGCCTGGAGTGGCGGGGGCACAAGAGTACATATTGTTCTGAATCTCCTTCTGTGAGCGTGCCTTCTTCCACAGACGAACCTCGCTGTAGAAAGAGTTACCTCTGTTGTAGGAAGAGTTAGAGCTGATAGATACAGAAGAAACGCGGGTCTCCTTGCCAGGCATGTCCATAGAGTTGTCGAGCTGACCGTTGACATAGAGA
This sequence comes from Prevotella sp. P4-67, assembly GCF_002251325.1. Classification (NCBI taxonomy): domain Bacteria; kingdom Pseudomonadati; phylum Bacteroidota; class Bacteroidia; order Bacteroidales; family Prevotellaceae; genus Prevotella; species Prevotella sp. P4-67. Next base: position 18,741 of record NZ_NPJL01000060.1, on the reverse strand, counting down.
TACAACTTGGCACCGGTGCATACGTATGCGATGTGATACCATGTGTTGGCGTTGAAGAGCGTCAAGCTGTTCATCTGAGTACCCTGGGTCTTGATCTGCAGACGGTTACCCTCGATAGGAGCGTCACCGAAGCGAACGTAAACCTCATCGGGACCGGTGCTGTAGATGGCCTGGTTGTTGTACTGACCGATTTGTGTACCGAGAATATCCTTCTTGATATTCATCTCCATAGTCCACTCAGTAGTGGTATAAGTCTCCTTGAGGTCCTGACCAATGTAGGAATTTACGTTGAACTGGACAACAGGCTGGATAACCACCTGGTCGAGAACAAATACCATAACGCTACCAGACTTGAGGACATTGGCATTGCCGCTAACCTTCTCAAGACGGAAGGCGAGCGCATACTTCTTACCGCTATTCTTGAGCTCATCGTTGTAAGGATTGATGGTGAGTGTAGCGGGGTTAGATACAGAAGTACCGGGCTCAATGGTCACCTCATTGGCAGAGAGTGAGAAAGAACCTTCGGGCAGAGCAGTATAAGAAGTCTCGTTTTTGGAGTTGAACTGCTCGAGAGCCTGAGCATCGTACACCAGCTTGAAGCTGCTTGCCTCGGTAGCCTTTTCAGACAGACGTACGTTGATGTCTGTAGAGACAAACTCGTTGCCGACAGTAAGTTTCTGCGAAGAATTGGCATTGGTCGCTGTCTGCAGGATGTATGCCTGATTGGTGAGCTGGTCGTATTCGGCATTCTCACAACCTGTGAGGGCTACGGCGCCGAGAAGGATGCCACCATATATGAATTTTGAAATCTTTTTCATTATTGCAGTTATTATGAAATTAAATACTACTTAATCGCGGGATTCATAATCTGGATACCCTTACGCAGAGCGGGATAAGAAGGCTGCTTGCCTGCCATATACTCATACTCCATGTGATAGGTACCGATACCACCCTTCTGGACTTTCTTGCCATTGATGATGGGCTGCCAACGTGCCATACCCTCAAGACTCATCATCTCGTTGCCATTGCGGTCAGTAAATGATACGCCACCAGCAAGAGCAAAGTTCTCGAAGTTCTCGGTAACGATGTACTTCTTGGCAACCTCTTCGGGCTCGAGTACGCCATTAAAGTTCATGATAGTACCCTGGAGACGACCATCGAGGTTAGCGTCACCGGTACATTGGTAAGCCTGAACGATGAAGTAGTTGAAGCAAGGACCGAGCTCAGAGTTGATAGTCTGAGGCTCACCGTCGATGACGAGCATCTTGTCAGTACCTGACTTCGGACCAAGACGGCGGCTGAGAGCCTCTACGAATACTTTCTCGGCAGCGGGTACACCAGAGATGTTACCTCGATGACCGTAGTTAGGCTCATAGTCATAGTCGAAACCATCGTAGCCATACTTGTCGATGGTATCACAGATGGCATTGGCATACTTCACGATAGCCTCGTCGCCTTCACCCCAGAATGTAGTGGCATCCTCGCCCTCGGGAGTGAGCTGGTCGCCTACGTTCTGTACGATAAAACATACGAGAGCACGTGTACCCTTTACAGTCTGTACATATTCGAGGTCGGCCTTGCGCTCGGGTGAGAGGTTACGCCAGTTACCCCATATTGAAACGAAGTCAACACTATCGGGGAGACCGCGGAGTGAATTCTCGAGAGAAGCACCGGCACCTACCCAGTTACCAAACCATCCGAAGGCTACGGGGTGGTCGCTCTTCTTGTATGCTCTCAGAGCCTCATAGTACTCTGGAGTGCGCGCAGGATCGGTGAGATTGACGGGATTCTTTGTCTCGACATCTGTGTCACAGGCAGCAAACATAAAGGCAACTACCGACACGAGCAGCATTTTGAATATTTTTTTCATTGCTTTTGTCAATTTATTAGTTGATATTATAGTGATTACTTCTGCCACCACATCTTGGTAGCATAGTCATCGGCACCACCGAGGAGCTGTACAGCCTTCTGATAGTTTACAGGGTTGTTGGTAGGCTCAGTGTAGTCGAAAGGAATACGGTTGGGCACCTCGATGCTGTAAGAAGTAGTCTGGGCTACAGGGAATACCTTAGGATAGCCTGTACGACGAATCTCGCACCATCCCTCCTGACCGTCGGGGAAGAGGGCAATCCACTTCTGGACGATAAGGCGCTCAAGTTTCTCAGCTGCAGAAGCGCTGTTGTCCCACTTGATAGTGATGGTAGACATCTTGCCATGTGAACCACCGTAACCATCGGTAGCATCCTTATAGTCGGCAGGAGTACTTGCATCGTCTTCGAGGTAAGCATCTACGTTCTTGGCACCCCACTGCTCGAAAGAGAGCTTGATGGCCTGCTTGTAGAGAGACTCTACGTCGCCACCCATACCAGACCAGTTGGCCAGCGCACCTTCGGCACGGCAGAATGTCATTTCAGCTGCTGTGAGCCATACGCCACGAGAGTCCTTCTCGATGTTGGCTGCAGAGTAGAGACCACCGGCAACAGACTTATTACCAATGTTGGCACCGGCACGACAACCGATGATGGCGCGGTCGCCCTCGGTAGTTGTAGCACTGAAGTACTTGCTGATACGTGGGTCACCATAACCGTTCATATAGCTCTCGATGTCGGCACATGCGCGGCTGTCGCCCCACTCTACAGAGGTCTTCCACTGACCGTTGGGGTTGTAGTTGATGGCGCAGTTGTCGTCGTTAGAGGTGATGACACCAGCGGCAACAGCTTCCTCACCTACCTTCTTGGCATAGTCGGGAGCCACGAAGCGCATACGGATAGCCATACGCAGTTTGAGAGAGTTGGCAAATTTCACCCACTTGGTGAAGTCGCCACCATAGACCTGGTCGGCGTCCTTGAACTGTACGAGGCTACCACCGTTGGCGGCGATCATACCGTTGATTACACCGAGGGCGTGGTCGAGGTCAGCCACGAGAGTCTTGTAGATGGTCTCCTGTGAAGAGTAGGCATTGGGATCTTCCTCAGCGCCGATTGGCAGAGGACCATACATATCGGTAAGACGCAGGAATGACTGTGCGCGCAGGATCAGAGCCCATGCGTAAGGCAGACTCTCCTTGGTAGAGAGACGGGCAATCTCATTGAAAGCCGAAACAGTCTTCTTCATACTGTCGGCGAATGGATAACGTACCCATCCTACAGGAGCATTCATCTTGGCGAAGTTGCTACCAGCGAAACCGTTGTTGGCATAAGTCATGAAGCGGCCGAGGTAGTTACCGATAAGGTCTTGGTTCATCTGATAGGTATTCTCCTGCTCGGGGAAAGCCTCAGTCTCCATCTGAACCATGAAAGAACCGGTGCTATAGTTATCGCGGTTGATTTCTTCATTGTTGAGGGCACCACCGGGACGGTTGGCGTCTTCGAAGCCATCAGTACATGAAGCTGCGAGGCCCATTACTGCCACTGATGCAACAGCGAAGGTTATTGTCTTTATAATAGTTTTCATTTTGAAAGTCATTTAATGTAATTAGAACTTCAGTTTAACATTGAAACCTAACGAACGGAGACTTGGCTGCATGAAGTAGTCGAGAGCCTGGTAGAAGGTACCGGTAGAAGCTGTTGACTCGGGATCGAAAGGAGCCTTGCAGTAAATCATCCAGAGGTTGTTGGCTGTAAGACCGAGAGAGAGGTCGAGGCCAGCAAGCCACTTCTTGGGAACATCGTAACTGATGTGGGCTTCCTGCAGACGTACGTTAGTAGCACTGTAGGTATATTCAGACCAGATGGGGTTGTCACCACCTACTACAGCATAGTACTTTTCAGCAGGTACGAGACCTGTATTGACAGGGATACCTCCATTCTCGCGGGCTGCAGCAGAAGTCTTTGACACACCGTAGTAGTCCATGATGGCCTGGGTCTGGCTCATTACGATACCACCGAGACGGGCAGTAAGGAGGAAGCCGAGGTTGATACCCTTCCAAGAGAATTCGTTAGAGAAACCGATGTTGCCCTTTGGCAATACGCTACCCAGATACTTGGGGTTAGAGAGAGTCTTGCGGATTACGTTGCCGCTGGCGTCGAGAGCGATATTGCCTTCTCTGTCACGAGCAAAGTCGGTATAGCTGTACACGTCACCCATGGTACCACCCTTCTTCAGGATTACACCCACGCCGTTAAGACCGGTTGTGCTGATGGTCACCTCTGGATCGGCGAGCAGGTCGACAATCTTGTTGCGGTTCATACTGTAGGTAAGAGAGCTGCTCCAAGAGAGCTTGCCAAACTGGTGGTTGTAACCGATAGAAAGCTCAAGACCGCGGTTGCGTACGTTACCGGTCTGTACATACTCGTGATCATAACCCTCAGATACTGTGATAGGACGGAGGAAGGTCTGCTTGCGGGTATTAGACTGATAGAATGTCATATCCAGAGTCAGAGCGTTGTTGAAGAAGCGTGCGGTAAGACCGGCTTCCCATGAGTTGGTACGCTCAGGATAGAATGTCTTGGGGAACTTATAAGTTACAGTCTCATAGGTCTGAGTGTTGGGCTTGAAGTTGTAACGCCACTGAGAAGTGATGTTGGGGCTGATAGCCGAACCTACAGATGCCCAAGAGCCACGTACCTTCAGGTAGTCGATAAACTCGGGGAGCTTCACCATCTGAGAGATGATGGCAGAAGTACCTACTGAAGGATAGAAGAACGACTCGTTCTTGGTGCCTGCAAGGGCAGAATCCCAGTCGTTACGGCCTGTCAGAGTCAGGTAAACCATGCTGCGCCATCCCAGCTCAACGTTGGCGAATACCGAGTTGATGTTATGCTTGTTGAAAGCATAGATAGGACGGTTGTCGTTGGTCGCATTGGCATAGTCAATGGCGTTGGGGCTGAAGATATTGGAAGGAGCACGCAGACCACCCTGGAATCCATTATTGTCAAACTGTGTGCGAGAGAAAGAACCACCGACGTTGGCGCCGATAGAGAACTTGTCAAAGCTCTTGTTTACGTTGAACATCACGTCACCATAAACGCTCTGGTCTACAGCGTTAGAATAGGCGTAGAAACCATAGTCAGAGTGAGCGAAGAGGTTGATGGTAGAAGCATAGCGCTTGTCCTCAGACTTGCTGGTGGCACGGTCGAAGCGGATACGGCCCACTACGTCCAACCAGTCGAAAATCTGGTACTTCAAGCTGCTGTTGATCATATAGCGATGCTTCTTGGTAGTACGGTTCATGCGATTGGCAATCCAGTAGGGGTTCTGCATAGACAGAGCGTCACCGAAGTTCCAGTTCTGAACATAGATACCACGAGACTGGTCAAAGACTTCAAAGGTACGGATAGCGTCAAAGCTCTCGCCACGTGGGAAGAGGTAGAGCGCTACCAGCGGGTTGAAGTACTGACCCTGAGCCATGAGGTTCATGTCGCTCTGCTTCACATAGTTGAGGTTGAAGTCGAGAGTCAACTTGTCGTTCAGGAAGCTGGTAGAGTTGCGGAATGTGAAGTTGTAACGGTCATAGCTGTTGTTGGGCATGATACCGTTGGCATTGGTAGTACCTACCGATGCGTAAGTCTGGTTCTTGCCGTTACCTACTGTCAGAGACACGTTGTTCTGAATGTTGGTACCGGTGTTGAAGAAGTTTTCAGGATCGAAACCTGTAAACTCAGAACCACCCTTCTCACCCCAAGAGCGAACCTCACCGGGACGGTTGGCATACTCGTTCTGGAACTCGGGCATCTTGAATACGTCTGAGAACTGGGTACTGTTGCTTACAACAACAGACACGCGGCCTTCCTTACCTTTCTTGGTTGTGATCATGATCACACCCTGAGCGGCAGCCGAACCGTAAAGAGCGGCAGCAGCAGGACCACTGAGCACGCTGATGCTCTCGATGTCCTCGGGGTTGATATCGGCGATACCTTCACCACCAGGCTGGCTAGCATAGATACCCTCAGCAGTACCGTTGTTGCGGTTGTTGATTGGCACACCGTCTACTACGTAGAGAGCAGAGTTGCTCTGGTTGATAGACTTGGGACCACGCATTACGACACGTGTGGCACCACCCATACCAGCAGAAGAGGCGTTGATGTTGACACCAGCCACCTTACCGGCGAGAGAGTTCATGAAGTTGGTGCTCTTTACAGTGGTCAGGTCTTCGTTGCCCAACTGCTGTACATTGTAGCTAAGCGCCTTCTCCGAGCGCTTGATACCCAGAGCGGTAACGACTACTTCATCGAGAGTCTTCTCGTCCTGAGCCATGTTGATGGTCATACCTGTACCTGTGGCAGCCACTTCCTTGTCGGCATAGCCCAGATAGGTTACTACCAAGGTACTTCCGGCGGGAACTTTGAAAGAGAACTTACCGTCGATGTCAGTGACTACTGCGGTTTTTGTTCCTTTTACCGTTACGGTTGCACCAATGACAGGTTCGCCATTTTCATCGAGTACCTGTCCTCCGACTGTCTTCTCATTAGCCTGCTCCACCTTGTTGAAGGGAGCTTTCTCACTGGGCGCTCCTACTGCAAATGCAGAAACGCTACCAAGGCACAATGCCGATGAGAAAAACAATCTTAGCAAATTAGATTGCATTCTGTCCATAGGTTTTTTGTAAGTTATAAAATTAAACAATATGAGAATTTTCACTCAATATCTATGTTAGTTGTTTCCCTGTTGGGTCGCAATTGGTTTAATACCGCCCTGAGAGTGTCCCCTCTGGCTTGGGCGCGTCGCGGACGACGCACCTGCACCATAGTATGCTTTGTTCTGTTCACAAACTCATGCTTGAGGGTCTGTTATCATCAGGTTATGTTGTTTAGGTTGTATGTATCGTCTTTATTTCGATGCAAAGTTAAACCTTTTTTAGCAATTGCGCAATTATTTCTGCCATTTTTTATATGCCGGTGCCAAAAAATCAAGGTTGGCGACTATCTCGGCTGTCATTTTGCTTATTTTCCAAGGAATTAGCGTTAAGAAAAATTTCATTGCGACGCCCTCTGTCATGGGTGAAACTATCGCACGCGTGCGCGCGTATATATTATATAAGGTATAAGCACCGGGCGTAGGCATGACGAACCCGACGGACAGAACGGGCGATGTCGCCACGGTCGCCGCGACGGTCATATTCTGCCGCGCCATCGCGGTTTTTTACGTTTCAAGGTGCGAAATGAGTATTGCATGGGCTGATTTGTACATTGCAAACCTTGAAATTCTGATATCATGCCGCGTCGTTCGCTTTTCTTGCATGGGCAGAGAGTTGTTTTGCCGTGCCGTTCGCTTTTCTTGCATGGGTAGAGGGATGTCTTGCCCAAGCAGAGGGATGTCTTGCCACGCCAACAGAGAGTAGATGATGGTGGGCGCCCTCACTCGTTGCTCGTGGATGGCGGGCGAATGGCCGGACGATGCGAAGGGAGTGATGGCAGATGGCGAAGGGAGTGATGGCGGGTGGCGAAGGGAGTGACGGCAGGTGGCGAAGGAGGTTGGGGCTTTCGGCGAGGGAGTGATGACAGGCTACGAGGGGTTGGCGACTTGCGGAGAAGGTGGCAACGGTGGGTGTCAAGGGGAGGGGCTTGGGCGCTGCGGACACGAAGAAAGGGACAAAAGCGACTGCTGGTGTTTGCTTTTGTCCCTTTGCGATGACTGTGCTTGTCGGCTGTAGGCTGAGGGTATGGGCTACTGCGCTCCCCTGCCCTAATGTGCCGACACAGTTATGTGAGAAGGAGCTGCAGATTGTCGATGAGTTTGCCTACAGCGTGATGGTTGGCACGCAGATGGTCGAGCATCTCGCGGCGGGTAGGCATACGCTTTACCTCCTTCGCCTCTGCCACGCGCACGCTGAGCTTGAGGTCGGGGCAACCCAACGCAATTTGCAGCGTCTTCTCTATACGCGGCTTGATTTCGATGATTTCGTTGGCCAGGAAGGTATTGTCTGCCACCGCTTCGACAAGGGGATAGTCGGTGATGACGGGGTCGATGTTCTTCATACGCTGCGCCAGCGCGACATACTTCTTGGGCATACGGTTGCACATGCCACGCCACTCCAGTCCGAGCTGTGCGTCGTCGAAGGGCTTCCCCTCGGGCTGTGCGCTGTCGGCGTCGGTCTTGAAGGCGTCGTCCTCGATCTGTGCCACTTTCTCCTCGCTTTTCAGTATCGAGCTGAACGAGAGCGACGACATGCCCAGAAGGGGATTAACCATAGGTTGCGCCGCCCGGGATGGGGTCTTGGGCGCTTCAGAAGGAGCCACAGCCTCTACTGTCTGCACCTCCTTCTGCGGGCGGCGGACAGGGGGCTCAGCCACGGCCACCTGTGCTGCCGCTTTAGGCTGAGACGCTGTGATAAGTCTGAACAGGGATTTCAATCGCTTGGGGCCAGGCCCCACGCCGGCGGCATCGTCGGGCTGGGTGATTTGTGCCACCTCTATCAGGGTGATTTCAGCCAGCAGGCGCTTGTTGGAACTCTGCCTGTAGTTGACGTCACACTGGTTGAGGATGCGCAGCGCCTTGTACAGGAACGGTACAGAGCAACGCTGTGCCTGCTCTTTGTAGCGCTGTTGCTGCTGTTCGCTCACTTCGAGCAGGGCTATGGTCTCGGCATCGCGCGCCATGAGCACGTTGCGCACATGGGTGGCAAGTCCGTTGACAAATCTGCCTGCGTCGAAGCCCTTGGAGAGCACCTGGTTGAACAGCACCATGATGTCGGAGGCCTTGTTCTCGAGTGCCTGGTCGATGACCTTGAAGTAGTATTCGCTGTCGAGGATGTTGAGGTCTTCGAGCACCTTCTTGTAGGTGATGTCGCCCTGGCTGAAGCTCGCCGCCTGGTCAAAGATAGACAGCGCGTCGCGCATACCGCCGTCGGCCTTCTCGGCTATCATGTGCAGCGCCTCGGGCTCTGCCTTGATGCCTTCGCGCTCTGCCACCATCTTGAGGTGGTTTACGATGCCGGGCACGGTCATGCGGTCGAAGTCATAAATCTGGCAACGGCTGATGATGGTGGGCAGTATCTTGTGCTTCTCGGTGGTGGCGAGGATGAAGATGACGTGGGCTGGCGGTTCCTCGAGCGTCTTGAGGAAGGCGTTGAAGGCAGCCGTAGAGAGCATGTGTACCTCGTCGATGATGAAGACCTTGTAGCGGCCGAGCTGGGGGGCGATGCGTGTCTGCTCCATGAGCGCCTTGATGTTTTCTACCGAGTTGTTGCTGGCGGCATCGAGCTCAAAGATGTTGTAGGAGCGCTGCTCGTTGAACGCCTGACAGCTCTCACACTCGTTGCACGCCTCTCCCTCGGCAGTGGGGTGCATGCAGTTGATGGCCTTGGCGAAGATACGCGCGCAGGTGGTCTTTCCCACTCCTCTCGGACCGCAGAAGAGGTATGCGTGAGCGAGTTTGCCGCTCTTCACCGCATTCTTGAGCGTAGTGGTAAGCGCCGACTGTCCCACCACCGAGTCGAAGCTCATCGGGCGGTACTTGCGGGCGGATACAATGTATTCTTCCATACTTATAGGGATATATTTTAATGTTGCAATGATAGCGACGCCCATCGTCTGGTCGACGAATATTGGCATCTCTATTGCAAAAGTAACTAAAAATGTCGAAAGTTTCGATGATATTTAGTATTTTTGCACGTGTAATACATATAAATATGTTTTTTCGTAAAGGTAATATAGGCAATCTGCTCGGTCATTACAAGTATCTCATCGTAATCGTACTGGGTACAATCATGGTGGGTGTGGTAGGCAACAACAGCTTCCGCAAGCGCATCCAGTATGAGCTGCAGATAGGCGACCTCAAGGACGAGATAGAGCGGTATAATGCCCAGAACGAACACGACACGAAGAAGCTGCAAGAGCTGACGCGCAATCCCAAAGCCATCGAGAAGGTAGCTCGCGAGCGTTATTTCATGAAGACCGATGACGAGGACATCTTTGTGCTCAGCGATGACCAAACGACAAATGACAATGATGAAAACAATGAATAAGTGGCAGAATGCCATCTATCTCTCAGGCGGTCTGCTCATGGTGGTGGGCGCCGGCTGTTACTGCTTCCTGCTCTGGCAGCAGGTGATGTGTTGGATATTCCTCTTCGGCGCGTGCATGTTTGCCATCATGCAGATGATGCAGACCTACGAGGGCAACGACCCGACCATCAAGCGGCTCAAGCGCATACAGAGCATTGCCGACATATTCTTCATTCTTTCGGGCATGCTCATGGTAGACACCGTGTATCATGTTCTGGTGTCGCTCTTCGACAGCAACATGAGCGCGGGGTACTACACCTATATAGAATATGTATACAACAAGTGGGTAGTGCTGCTGCTTATCGCCGCCATCCTTGAGGTTTACACTACACATCGCCTCGACAGCGAACTCAAGAAAACAAAAAATACTTAAAAGTAGGCGCTAATCTATAAATAAGCATTAAAAAAGTTCATAACTTCGATATTAGATATTACCTTTGTGCTAACAAGCCGGGGGCTGATACTGGCGAGCAAAAGCTCGGTCGTCACCGCTGGCACAACAACACAGAACTAAAAGCTATATATGAAGAAAGTAGTATTTTACTTTATCGCCCTGTTGACGCTGACATCTTGTGCAAAGTCGTTCGACATCCAAGGCACGTCCAATATTTCCACCTTGGATGGTCGCAAACTATATTTGAAGGTATTGGTAAACAATGAGATGAAGAACCTCGACTCGTGTGACGTCGTTCACGGCAAATTCTCGTTTACCGGCACTGTAGACACCGTGCGCATGGCCACCATATTCATGGAAGACGAAAGCGTGATGCCCGTAGTGCTCGAAGCCGGCGACATCGTGGTCAAGATAGACAACACCCAGCAGGTGGTAAGCGGCACTCCGCTCAACGACAAGCTGTTCCAGTTCTTCAACAAGTTCAACCAGCTCAAGAGCCAGCAGGCCGACCTCATCCACCAGCACGACCAGGCCATCATGAACGGCAACGACATGAACGTGGTGAACCAGCAGCTCGAGGCCACCGCCCAGAAGCTGTCGCAAGAAGAAGACCAGCTGGTTACCAGCTTTGTCACCGAGAATTTTGACAACGTGCTCGGTCCCGGCGTGTTCTTCATGGCTACCATCAACAACACCTACCCCATGCTCGACCCCTGGATAGAGGACATCATGAGCAAGGCTACCGACAATTTCAAGAACGACCCATACGTCAAGGACTACTACGCCAAGGCGCTCGAGAACCAGCAGATTATGACTGGCATGAAGGATGTGCCTGCACAGGAACAGGCGCCCGCCCAGCCCGTAGAGGCTGCGCCCACACCCAACCAGATGGCCCAGCCTGGCGCAAGCAAATAAACAATGAACTCTATATGTCTACAATCATTTATGGAGGTACCATCGTCAACGAAGGCAGGAGCTTCCTCGGAAGTCTGGTCATCGACAACGACAGGATAACCGAAATTTACGAAGACAGCAGTACACCCCGTGGCCTCTATTCGGAAGAGATAGACGCCACGGGGTGTCTCGTTATGCCCGGCGTGATAGACGAGCACGTCCACATGCGCGAGCCGGGACTCACCCAGAAAGCCGACATCGAGAGCGAGACCCGAGCCGCTGCCTGGGGTGGCGTGACATCGGTGATGGACATGCCCAACACCGTGCCCCAGACCACCACCCTCGAAGCCCTCAACGACAAGTTTGAGCGCGCGGCGCACGAGAGCCATGTCAACTACAGTTTCTTCCCCGGAGCCACTGCCTCCAACCTGTCGCTCATCGGCCATGCCGACGCCCACCGCATACCCGGAATCAAGCTGTTTATGGGTGCCTCGACTGGCAACATGCTGGTAGACGGCGACAGCGCCCTCGACGCCATCTTCGCCGCCTGCGCCGAGCGCGGTCTGCCCCTGATGACCCACTGCGAAGACTCTGCCATCATCAATGTCAACATGGCACGCGCCAAAGTCCTCTACGGCGACGACCCCGACATCAAATACCACCCCACCATACGCAGCGAGGAAGCCTGCTGGCAGTCTACGCACAAGGCAGTAAGCCTGGCACGCCGCCATCACACCCGTCTGCATGTGGCCCACATCACCACAGCCCGCGAACTGGAACTCTTCGGCGCCGACGACCACATCACCGCCGAAGCCGTGGCAGCCCATCTGCTCTTCAGCGACAGCGACTATGCGCAGCGGGGCGCACTCATCAAGTGCAACCCCGCCGTGAAGACCGCCCACGACCGCGACGCACTGCGCCGTGGCCTCACCGACGGTCGCATCTACACCCTCGGCACCGACCACGCTCCCCACCAGCTGGCCGACAAGCAAGGAGGCTGCGCCCGTGCCGCTTCGGGCATGCCCATGGTGCAGTTTTCGCTGCCCGCCATGCTGGGACTCACCGACCAGGGAGTGCTCACGGTGGAGCGCATGGTGGAACTGATGTGCCACAACCCCGCCCGACTCTTCGGCGTGCGCGACCGCGGATTTCTGCGTCGTGGCTACAAGGCCGACATCGCCATCGTGGAACCCCACCAGCGCTGGACGGTCACCGAAGACATCATACAGAGCAAGTGTAAATGGAGCCCGCTCATGGGCGACAGTTTCGACTGGCGGGTGCGTACCACCCTGTGCAACGGCCGCACCATCTACGACCGTGGACACTTCTGCACCGACAGTCGGGGCGAAGAGATAGCGTTCAGATGAAGACCGTCGTCACCTACAGTTTCAGCCAGCTCGAGCCCTACATCAACTGGGTCTACTTCTACCACGCCTGGAGCCTCAACGGCAAGCCCGAGAGCGAGCGCCAGCGCATGAAAGCCGAGGCTCTCGACACGCTCCGCCAGACCGATGACCGCTTCAAGGCCCGCGCCATCATAGGGCTATACCCTGCCTGGGGCGACGGCGACGACATCGTGCTCGACAGCGGAGAGCGCATCCCCCTGCTGCGCCAGCAACATCCCGCCAAAGGATGCGACTACACGCTGTGTCTCTCTGACTTTGTGCGGCCTGCAGGCTATGGCGAGCCCGACCATATAGGCGTCTTCGCCACCACCGTAGACAGCGGCATGGAGACCGACTGCCACGGCGACATCTACCAGCAGATGCTGAGACAGACCCTTGCCGACAGACTGGCAGAGGCTGCCGCCGAACGGCTGCACTACGAGGTGCGCACACGGCTATGGGGCTACCAGCCCGACGAGCCCGAAGACCCCGCCCGCATGCTGGCTTGCGACTATCAGGGCATAAGGCCCGCCATAGGCTACCCCTCAATGCCCGATACCAGCCTCAACTTTGTGCTCGACCGGCTGCTGCACTTCACCGATATAGGCATACGCCTCACCGAGAGCGGCATGATGACGCCTCACGCCAGCGTGTCGGGGCTCATGATAAGCCACCCCGAGGCACGCTATTTCGACCTGGGCAAGATAGGCGACGACCAGCTCACCGACTACGCCCACCGACGCGGCATCCCCATCACGCTGATGCGCAAGTTTTTAGAATCCAATATGATACGACAATGATAGCCCGTGTGTTCATCCCTCTGCTACTTATCATCATCCTGCCCGATGTATATCTCTGGCTGCACCGTCTGCGCCGCCCAGGCTACTCGTGGGTAGAGCGGCTGCTGTGGCTGACACCTTCGGCGCTGATGATAGTCTTCAGCAGCATACTGGCAGTGTCGCCCAGCTTTGTGCCCGACGACATCTACTGGGCACGGCTCTACATCGCCCTGCTCGGGGTATGGGTAGTGCCCAAGCTGGTCTATGTGCTCTGCTCGGCCATAGGTCTGGCGATATGCCGCCTCGCCCACAGCCGCCGCAACTGGGGCCGCCTCGTGGGGATGGGGCTTGCGGGGTATATGGTCTACGCCTTTGTCTATGGCTATACCATAGGTTTCGCCGATATAGAGGTGAAGCACGTGACGCTGGCGGTAGACAATCTGCCGAAAGAGTTTGACGGACTGCGCCTGGCACATCTCTCCGACGCCCATGTGGGCACCTATACCGGCCGCCGCGCCCAGATACTGAGCCGTGCCGTCGACAGCACGCTCGCCCAGCACCCCGACCTCATCTGCTTCACGGGCGACATACAGAACGTGAAGCCCGCCGAGCTGGAGCCCGTGATGCCCATGCTCGCACGCCTCAAGGCTCCGCTGGGAGTCTACTCGGTACTGGGCAACCACGACTATGCCACCTATCTCGGCGGCACCGACGAGGAGCGCATCCGCGCCGAACAGCGGCTCTGCCAGATGGAGCGCGGACTGGGGTGGCATCTGCTGCTCAACGACAACTGCGTCATAAGGTGTGGCAGCGACTCTATCTTCATCGCCGGCATGGAGAACGACGGCGAGCCGCCCTTCCCCTCGCGAGGCGACGTGGGCAAGACCATGCGCGGAATACCTGCCGGGGCGTTTACCCTGATGCTCGAGCACGACCCGTCGTCGTGGACCCGCACCATACTGCCCCACTCTACCGCCCAAGTCACCCTGAGCGGACACACCCACGGCGGACAGATAGAGCTCTTCGGGCTGCGCTTCACCCAGCTGCGACAGCGCCACGACCTGGGGCTCTACCGCGAGGGACAGCGCTGGCTCTATGTCAATGCCGGACTGGGCGGCGTGGTACCCATGCGCTATCATGTAAATCCAGAGATAACCATCATTACACTGACAACGAACAAATCATAAAACCAATGAAGTATCTGTATCGACTCTATCAGCTCATCGTCGCACTACCCATATTCCTGGTAGCCAGCATCGTCACTTCGCTCACCACCATGATAGGCTGCCGACTGGGCAACGGCCACTTCTGGGGCTACTATCCCGGCAAGTGGTGGTCGCGACTCACCACCTTTATCCTCCTTCTCCCCGTCAAGGTCGAGGGGCGCGAGCATCTGCGCAAGGACGAGTCCTATGTATTCGTAAGCAATCATCAGGGAGCGTTTGACATCTTCCTCATCTACGGTTTCCTGAACCGCAACTTCAAGTGGATGATGAAGCGCAGCCTGCGCAATGTGCCTCTGGTGGGCGCCGCGTGCCACTATGCCCATCACATCTTTGTAGACAAGCGTGGGCCAAGCAAGATACGCGAGACCTATGACCATGCGCGCGACACGTTGCGCGAGGGCATGTCGCTGGTGGTATTTCCCGAGGGAGCCCGCTCATTTACCGGACACATGGGGGTATTCCGCCGCGGTGCCTTCATGCTCGCCGACGAGCTCCAGTTGCCCGTAGTGCCGCTTACCATCAACGGCTCGTTCGACGTGCTGCCCCGTATGCGCGACGGGCGCTTCGTCGACTGGCATCCGCTCACGCTCACCATCCATGCCCCCATCTATCCCCAAGGCAAAGGGCTGGAGTATGAGCGCAAGACGATGGACGAGGCATACCAGACCATCATGGCCGACCTGGACAAGAAGTACCAGGGATATGTAGAGAATCCCGACCAGTAACGACTGAGCCGACAACAGCCGCCATGGCTTTTTGTGTTTATATCATCCTATATTATGTCCTGCTGCAGGTAACGCCTGCGGCTAATCGCAACTCTTACAGAGTAGCATTAATTTGTAGTGATTTGCACCCAAGGTAGAAGCGCTGCGCACCTCAACCCTGGGCTATGTAAGCGCAACTCCTACAGAGTTGCCAAGGGTGCGTACCTTTCACGATGGGCTACCCCATCATTGTATGCGCACCACACACCATGGGCAAACACCATTCCAACATTGGGTGCGTACCGTCCATCATGGTTAGCCAATAACCGCCCAAATATATTTGACCATACTCATCGGAAGATAGTACGCACCCCCGGCAACTCTGTAAGAGTTGCGCTTTCCCAGCCCAGGGTTGCGGGCGAAAGCACGCTACCCTGGGTAAGATACCCACCAACATAGCAACGCTGTAAGTGTTGCGTTTAGCCGTAGGCGTTACTTGTCTCGTGCGTTTCCATGTTCTCTTGATATACTCGCATAAGAAGCTACAAAAAGTGATTAGCTTATTTCTTATCAATATATAACACCTCTTCTTCATTGCTCTCTTTGATGAACCACTACAAGCAACTGTTTTTTTACCGTCAACGGCGGACTTTTTGAACGGCCAACGGCCGCTTTTTTTACCATGCCGGCTGTTGTCGCCATGCAACGCATGGCGTTGGGGATGGTGGTGATGATAAGGAGGAAAACTCGTTTTCCGACTGGCGTCGCCACCGTCACCAAAAAGGCGAAGCCGACAACAGCCGCCATGGCTTTTTGTGTTTATATCATCCTATATTATGTCCTGCCCGGGTAACGCCTGCGGCTAATCGCAACTCTTACAGAGTAGCATTGATTTGTACTGATTTGCACCCAGGGTAGAGGCGCTGCGCCCCTCAACCCTGGGCTGGGAAAGCGCAACTCCTACAGAGTTGCCAAGGCTGCGTACCATCCACGATGGGATCATGACAGTCGGAGAGACCGGCTGCCGCATGACCGCCATACGCAAAGCGCCCTGCCAGGATGAAAAGCTGTATTTTCATCCTGGCAGGGCGCTTTGCGTTTAGATATGCGAGGGTGCCGGGCTGGCTCCCGACGGTCTTGACCCACATAGTCAGACCGTCAGTCAGAGCCACGGCATCACTGCACGGACTGGCAGACCTCGGTCTTGATGATGGCGATGTCTTCGCAAGGACGGTCATCGGGGCTGGTGGCGGCAGACTGTATCTGCTCGACCACATCGAGGCCCTCGGTCACCTCGCCAAACACGGTATACTGTCCGTCGAGATGGGGAGTGCCGCCAAGGGTGCTGTAAGCCTCGGTCTGCTCCTCGGTAAAACCTATAGGGTTAGCCTTGCAGCTGTCCTGGGCTTCCTGAATCAGACGCTCCTGAAGGTCTTGCAGTCCAGCGCGGTCGCGGTTGCGACGCATCTCCATTATCTCATCCTTATGGGCGGCCACAAGGTCGTTGAAGGCGATGGTCACCTGGTTCTGCTGCATCTGCTTCTCCATCTGCTTGAGTTGGGCAGGCTTGTAGACCGAGCCCCAGACGATGTAGAACTGGCTGCCGCTCGACTCGCGATCAGGATTGACCTCGTCACCAAGTCGGGCAGCGCAGAGCGCACCACGTTTATGGAAGAGACGGGGATTGATTTCGGCTTTGACAGTATAGCCGGGGCCGCCCATACCGAGGCGTTTGCCGGCAGGAGCGCCTTTCGAGTCGGGGTCTCCGCCCTGAACCATGAAGTCCTTGATGACACGGTGGAACAAGAGGCCGTCGTAATAGCCCTCGGCGGCGAGCTTGAGGAAATTGTCGCGGTGGAGGGGCGTCTCGTCATACAGGCTGACTACGATGTCGCCCAGAGTGGTTGTGATTTTTACTGTTGACATTGTCTATGTTTGTTGTGTTACTATGCTTATTCAGACTGTCCGTGCGCCATGCGTCGCGATGGTTGCAACGCTTTGCGTCGTGGTTGCCAATCTTCTACACAAAGGTAATACTTTTTGTTCTACCATCCACACAACTGCCCTATCTTTTAGACTATGGCAGCAGAAAATAGTGGGAAACATGGGGACCTGGGCCGAAGGGGCATGATGGAGTAGTAGAAAAGTGATGTGGCAACAGATGTGCATGTTAGCTACTGCCAGACTATTGACATTATTTTCACCCCCAGCCATCACTTTTCCCCCAATTTCCTTTGCGCGTGTGTACATTATTATTATATTTGCAATGTAAACATCTTAACCCCTGACCATGCGCCGCCAGATTGTCATAATGCTGTTGGGGCTCATGACCACTCTGAGCCTCCCTGCTTTCGCCATTGCCGGAAGCAGAGAGAGTGACCACGCCCCCCAACCCTACAAATACATTGGCAAGGAGCTCGACCGCACCCACGGACTGGACTGGTACGACCACGGTGCCCGCCACTACGACCCCGTCACGGGAAGATGGAACGTAATGGATGCCTTGGCGGAGAAATACTACCCATGGTCGCCATATGTGTCGTGTGGGGACGACCCCGTGAACTACATTGATGCAAGGGGGGGACAGCGCATGGGCTGTAAGAAGACAATGGAGTGAAGAGGATAGTGAGAATTTTTCCAATTTTGTACAATTAAGAACAGGAGAGTACAATATAGCGGATAGTGCTATAATAGATAGTATTTGCAAATTATATAACTCATATTCCTGTGAATTTATTATTTGTACATTAGGATATACAGAAGGACCTCATGCATATACATCAGTTGTCTTTGTCAAGAATGCTGACGCAACTGATTATTGGTGCATAGCACGCCCTAAAGGGATGTGTACAGAATGTTGCGAAAACAAAGAGAATAATCCATATATAAAAAGACATGGAAATATAGAAAGTGACGAGCTGTTTTCTTATAAGGAAAAAAGTCTATGTGGAGTTACTATGAAAGAAAATTGTTTATATTTCGTACCACCTCTATTTTTTGAGAAATTAATTATCTACAAAAAAAACAGCAGTACATTCTATTTTGAAATGGGGATAAGTCCTAAGAGCTACTCCCCCTCACAAAAAAGAGAAAGATACAGAAGAGAATGGGAGGCTATTATAATAAAGTATATCAATAAAGTATGCTTATGAATTCAGTGAAAGGCAGCACTAAAGCACAGGGTTTCCCACTAACTTTGCACGATGTTATGGGCGACAGCCGCAACACCGGCCTGCAACCCTATAAACCTGAGTTCGGGATAAGCGACTGTCGTTTTTCTTGCTATGCTAGATTTCCGATAGGTGCATATTACATTTGCCCTCCAAACAATATGGATGGCAAAATGCAGAATTGTAAAGTCCAAATGAAGTTTACTTTATAACAGCAAGCTGTCCGTCAACATTCTCTATGCAATA
>NZ_NPJL01000006.1:0-4574 GCF_002251325.1 Prevotella sp. P4-67 | reverse complement strand
TACCCTTTATTATCTGTCTATTTTAGCCTTATTTTAGGCGATTTGCAGAAAGAGAAGTTACAAATCGTAAGCATTTTCCGTTTTGGTCATAAAAAAAGGGGACTTTTTCAGTGCCCTCCCTTGGGGAAGGCTGGGATGGGGCTTCTTGTGTATTATGTTTTCTCCATTTCTCCTTGGGAATATCGTTACTCGCAGCAGGATATTTATCTGTATTAATACTATTTTCTAATCTCCGTAGCCACCAGGCGAATGGTTACATACCATGCGCCATAACCGTCGCTAATCCACAAGCCTCTTGCCCACGGATAGAGTTCATGCTCGAGCGATTGATAGTGACCGCCTTTGATCACATGAGTGTGTTCTCCTGGCGGACATTTGTAGTCTTTCTTACCGTTGGGGGTGACCGGTCGGTCGGGCGAATAGGTGTTATAGGGGTCATAGCACATCTCTGCGAGTCCGCCCGACATGTCGTAGAGTCCCAGACCGTTGGGTTTCTTGCATCCCATGCAATATGACTTTTTTTTCTCTTCCGGGTTATCTTTATACACCGCCACCTCATTGGCATTGTTGCTGCCGCTGAATCGGTAGGGAGCCTTAGGCTTACCCTCAATGGCAGCATATTCCCATTCGGCCTCGGTGGGCAGACGGAACTCCTGACCGCAGTAGGCATTCAGGCGTTCCAGAAATGTCTGGATGTCTTTGCACGATATGCCGCATGTGTAATTATCCGTCCCCATAGGGTTTGTCCCCATAGGGTTCTTGGTGTAATACTCATAGGTACCATCCCACCAGTCTTTCATGAAGGCGTCCCATAGAGCTTCGCTCAATTCGTATTTGCAGATATAATAGCTATCGAGCGTTATCTCTCTCTCGCGTTCTTTGTTGAATCTTACCGTGTCACATCCGGCGGTGAAGGTGCCGCCCTTGACATACACCATATCCCCCAGCAACTTGTTGACCAGACGCTTGCGATGGGCGTCCATGTCAAATCTCTCTTTGGGACTTGGCGTGCGCTGCGGCTTTTTGTGCCTGATGGTCGTGGCAGGTTTCTTCTTGACTGCTGCGCCCGAAGTCTTTGGCCTTATGATGCCTTGGGCCGAAGCTGCTGTCAGGGCTGCTATAGCAATGATAGTTATAAACAGTCTTCTCATAATCTTATGTATTATAGGGTTTCCAACACGCGCTTGAGCACCACCTCGGCGCTTATCTCGCGGTTGGCGGCTTCGGGGATGACGAGCGAGTGGTCGCTCTCTATCACATCGTCGGTGACGATGAGGCCGCGTCTTACGGGCAGACAGTGCATGAAGTATCCGTCATGAGTCCAGCTCATGTGTTCCGAGTCGATGGTCCACGACATATCCTTGCAGAGTATCTTGCCATAGTCCTCTTTGCAGCTTACGCCGGGGCAGCTCCAGTTCTTGGCATACACGAAGTCGGCACCTTCGAGCGCGCGGCGCTGGTCATACTCCACATGGGCGTTGCCCACAAACTTCTCGTCCAGTTCGTAGCCCTCGGGATGGGTCACCACCAGGTCTACATCGGCAGCGTTCATCCATTGGGCAAAGCTGTTGGGCACAGCCTGTGGCAGCGCACGGCAGTGGGGAGCCCAGGTGAGCACCACCTTGGGACGCTCCGTCTTGCGGTGCTCGTCGATGGTGATGAGGTCGGCAAAGGCCTGGAGCGGATGCACCGTGGCAGTCTCCATAGCCACAACGGGGCGGCCGCTGTAGCGCACAAACTGGTTGACGATGGTCTCGGCATAGTCGAAGTCACGGTCTTTGAGCCCGGCAAACGAGCGCACGGCGATGATGTCACAGTAGCTTGCCATCACGGGGATGGCTTCGAGCAGATGCTCGCTCTTGTCGCCGTCCATGATGACGCCACGCTCGGTCTCCAGCTTCCATGCGCCGGCATTGACGTCGAGTACTATCACGTTCATTCCCAGGTTCATGGCAGCCTTCTGGGTAGAGAGGCGTGTGCGCAGACTGTTGTTGAAGAATATCATCAGCAGAGTCTTGTTCTTGCCCAACTCCTGAAAGGCAAAGCGGTCGCGCTTTACCTCCTGTGCCTCGGCGAGCGCCTGACGGAGGTCGCCCAGGTCTTCTACATTGAAAAATGTCTTCATCTCTTTCTTCCTTTATTTGATTTTTCAGCGCCGGACAAATAGCCGATGCCGGCATCGATTGTGTGCGGGATGCTGTTGATGTCACAAAAATACGCAAAAAACCTGACATGCACCGCCATTTTCCCCATTTTTTTGCCTACCATCACCACCACGGCTTGCCATATCACCGCTACGGCGGGACTTCACGTTGCCATTGCCCTAAACCAGAGAGAGGGACCCGCGCTTGGCGGCATCCCTCTCTTTGCAGCTATAGTCTCGATAGCCTGGAGCGTGGCCAGACTCTTTAGGGTTACAGTTTTACCACCTTTACCATATTTTTTGCCGCACCCCATCCAACGCCAACGGCGGAGCCAGACATCCGGTGATGTCCTGCTCCGCCGTGGAAATTGTTTATGGGTCGTCTGTGCGGTTAGCGTGCCATAACCTTGTAGGCGCGGCCACCGGCCTTGACGATGTATACCTGTCCGGCAGCGAGGGTCAGCGTGTTGGCGCCAGCCTTGCCGCTCAGAGTCTGCTTGCTGCATCCGTCGAGGGTGAAGACATAGATGGGGGCAGCCTGCGTCAGTGTCACGGTCACGGTGTTGCCGCTTACGCTTACCTTGGGGTCGCCGTTGGCTACCACGTTGCCATTGATGCCTGCAGCGATGCTCAGGTCGGCATAGACAATGGGTGATGTGCCTGAGATTACCTCGCCACCCACGTCGTTGTGACGCCATCCTGTCACCTGGTAACCATACTTCTTGTTCTCCTCGAGACCAGAGAAGTTGTAAGAGGTGGTCTTGCCGTCGGTGAGTTTCACCAGGTCATACTTCACGGTGATGATGTCGCCCTTGTAGAGACCCTGGCTTACAGTAACCTCATCGATGAAGAACTTCTTGAGTCTTTTATCCTCAAATGAGAGCATGGTCTCAGAGTCGCCGTCGTTCATCTCCCACTCTTCATCGATATTGCCATTTTTGTCGAAGGTTGCCGTGTGCATGTTCAGTTTGCCGTCTACCATATATCCCACGTGGTATACGTTGAGGGCGTCGCCGGCAGTACCATGGGCCTTGAGGTGTATTTTGTACTTGCCGCCGTTGGCCGACAGGTTCATAATGGGCGAGTGCAGATAAGACATGTTCATGGGGAAGCGGCCTGCATCGGCACCTATCATGCCTTTGGCCATCAGCACATTGCGTCCGCTCCAACCTGTGCAGTCTGTATACTTGTCCAGGTCTTCCGAGTTGATGCTGATGGGAAGCATCGTGGTGCCCTCGGTAGCCTTGGAGAACTGGTCGTCAAGGCGCTTGTCTATCTTGGTGTCCTCGACCACATCGAAGCGGTAGGGCTGCACATAGTAGCCCAGCGCCTTGGGCAGATACTCCCAGTTGGCGGTGTACGAGGTACTCTTGATGTTGCTGGCGGGCAGGGTGTTGACACTCAGAAAGCCATCGACATACATGATGGCCGACATGTCAGAAACCTCGCTGCCATTCTTTGCCTTTACATAGTAGTAATAGACCTTCTCGGCATCCAGGTCGGTGGGAACAATCCATGTACCCTCGACCTCCTTGTCGCGCATCACGTATACGGGGGCCTTGTATTCATACTGTATGGAGTTGATGGCGATGTCGCCCACGTTGTGGCTGTCGTCCTTGACAATCTCAAAGACCACCTTGCCGATGTTGGAGCGGATTCCGCCGAAAGCATCCTCCAGGTCGAAGTCTTCTTTGATGTAGAAATAGTAAGCCTCTACCTGACCCGAACTGATCATGTCGCCGGCCTTGTCATAGAGAGTCACCTTGAAACGGCTCGAGTTTTCCTTGGTGAAGCCCTGCGCATTGATGAGGTTGGCGTTGAAGATACACCTGGAGAGGTTGCCGCCCACCATGAGTGTGGTAGACACCTTATCGTCGTTGGCGTCCAGCACGATGTGGTCGCGGTCTTTGTAGTAGACCACGTCGGTGGTGCCGTTCTTGGAGATGTCAACGCTGAAACCAACAGGAATGTTGGGGTTGGCTGTGTTGATTTTGCCGCCACTGTGGTTCACGTTGGCAAAGGTCTCGTCGAATTTCATCATGTTGTCGCCCAGAGTGTAGAGGCTGAACAGATAGGAGTCGGCGCCGGCGTCTTCCCACGTAGCTTTGAATTGGGTACCCAGATAGTTGTCGGGGAAACCGATGGTGGGTGGGTTTACGGCAGCATACGCCGATGCCACTGTTGTGGCCAACAGTGATAGGATGAAGTAGAATTTCTTCATATTGTAGGTTTATTTATATAGCTCCCGTATGAATAAAACTGCGCCCCGAGCCGGGAGGAATAACCACAGGGCGAAGCGGAATCTCTCTTTCCGAGCGCCAAATTATAAAAAAAATGATGAAATCCGACACAAAAACTATGTTTTTTGTACTTTTCGTAGCGAAAAATGGCAAAATGATAATCCCGTCCACCCACCCCGCCATGCCGTCTG